>JAFDHG010000087.1 GCA_019308925.1 Deltaproteobacteria bacterium | reverse complement strand
TGCATTAAGGAAAGCGATCCAGCAGGAGCTTGGGATAGAGGTGCAGGAGGTAGTAGCTGCGTAATGGAAAAGATGGGCCGCTACAGAATTTCAACTAAAAATGGGATTGACTCATAAAAGAAGGCAATAAGAACATCGATAAGATTATAAATCAGGAGTACAGTAAGGGGGCAAGTATTGATTGATGATGAGCTTTAATAGACATTATTTCGGAAATGAGGCTTTTCGACACTGAATGAGGAAAATAGATGGGTCAAGTCTGCTCTTGGCTCATGTAATAATGTAATTCATGAAGATTTATTGCTCAGTAAGTTAAGAATTCAATACCCGAATGTATGATATCAGATGACAACCAGTAGTATATTTTTATGGGAAATAAAATTCGATTAAAAGATGGGTCAAGAGCAGACTCGACCCCTTTTCCCCCTGGTTGATCGAGTAAAGTGCCTGTTGCTTCATTCTTTTGCAAGGGTCTCTTGGACAAAGAGGCTCGCCAAGAAGGCGATGAGTCCGCAGAGAAAGAGGGCAAAGAAGGCCTGCTCGTAACCAGCCAGGGTAAAGGCCCCCTCCACCTGCCCCTGCCGTTCTAGGAGATAGCCCAGCAACGGTTGAAAAACTGCCCCTCCGGCAAAAGGAAAGAGATTGATCAGTCCTGTTGATGTTCCGGCCATCTGCACAGGAAAGAGTTCCTTGGTAGTGGTAAAGCCCACCACCACAATGGCGCTGGAAAAGATGCCTAGACCCAGGCAAATCAAGTAAAGGGATGGCAAAGAGAGCTCCTCCGTGTAAAAGGCCAGGAGAGCAGTAAGGCAGAGCAAGGCAAAGCTGGAGAGTATGAGCACCGATTTTCGCCCCTGAAGGATTCGGTTAGAGACGAAGCTAAGTAGGGGGCTTCCGACAATCATGCCGATGGCCAGCATGGAGAGAATCTGGCCTGCCTGGGCTTTGGTGAATCCATAGACCTGCATGAGATAGGGGCCTCCCCAGAGCCCGCCAAAGGAGAAAAAGACCGCGCAGTCGAAAAAGAACCAGATCGCCACAGGCCAGAATCGTGGGTAGGTGAGTACCTTTTTCATCCCTTCTAGTAGCCCTATGGGTGGCGGACTGTGCCCTGCAGGCTCTGATGGGGAGGGCCAGTCGAGATCAGCAGGTCGGTCCCGTACAAAGAGCCAGACCAAGATGGCGAGGATAAAAGTAAAGATGCCCACTACAACAAAGGAAAAACGCCAGCCAATCCAGACGCTGAGAAGGGCCAGTGGGGTGGCGGCGGTGAGCGAGCCCAGACCGCCCATGGCCATGAGAATGGCAGTCATGGTGGCAAACTCCCTGGTACGAAACCATTCTGCCAGCACCTTCAGGGTGGGCACAAAGAGCATGGAGACACCCACTCCCACCAGGGTGCGCCCAAAGATGGCCCAGAAAAGAGATGGAGCAAGGCCTAATAGAAGGGAGCCTACGAAGGCCACGCTGAAGAAGAGAGTAATGGTCCGTCGAGGGCCCCAAGAATCGGAAAGGAGGCCAGCAGGTAGCTGCATGAGTGCATAGGGATAGAAATAGGCTGAGCCCAGAAAGCCGAGCAATGCCCCTCCGGCATGGAGATCACGCATCATATCCACGGCTACCACCGCCGGGCAGAGACGGTGGAAATAGACCAAGATATAGCCAAAGGCCAGTATCCAAAAGATAAGCCAGCGGTAGCGCAGGACTTTGCCCAGGGGATCAGAGACCATACTATGCTCCTTTCACCCAAACGGGTTCTAGCTGAAATGGCAGTGAGGACCAAGGCGAAACGATCGAGAGACTTGGCGACCTGCGTTCATTATGCGGGCGTTCCAGTCGCACCTTCATATCTCTATGTTAGGGAAAGCTCCAACCTCTGTCTTGTATGGCAAAAGTGATGGGGGACGTTGGTTCTGAAACAACTTATTTACAAGTGCCGAAAGATATCCTTATATAATTCCCATGCCCACAACTTTGGATGAATCTATATCCTTTTACCATGTTATGTCAAAAGTCGTCAATTAAATAGAACAATTTTAGAAAATAGAAGATAAGGATGTTTTTTCAATTATTAACTTGTCTGAGAACCAACGTCCCCCATTTTCGTCCTGTATTTGCAATGCGAATACAAGGACCTTCCCGTCTTGATCAATGATCGGCGCCATAGAATACCACTTTTCATTCCCATATGAAATTGCTAAAATAAAAATAATGAAGGCGATTGGGTTTTTAGGGTTATTAGAAAAAAATGGCTTTAATTTTTTTACAGGAGTGCCCTGTTCTTATCTTTCCTCTCTGTGCCAGATTCTCAATCAAAGAGACCAATCCTTTCATGTTCCAGCGGTCAGAGAGGATATTGCCGTTGGCTTGGCAGCAGGGGCTTATCTGGCTGGGAAATTTCCTGTAATCTATATGCAGAATTCAGGGTTGGGCTACAGCCTTGAGGCCTTCGCCTCGCTCCAGTTAATTTATTATATCCCTGCCCTGGTGCTGCTTAGTTATCGAGGACCAGAGGATCAAGGCTGGGAAGAACACTTGATAATGGGTAAGCACACTGAGGACTTACTGAATGCCTTTCACATGAAATATTCTATCTTCAGAGGTAAGATATCTGCCCCAGAGGTTAAGGGAATTAAAGGGTATTTGCTCGATCAAGGACTTCCCTATTTTTTACTTATTACCAAAGGAGCCTTGGAATGAACCGGCTAGAAGCAATCAGATTGGTCATTGATAATTTATCAGGAGATGAACTGATAATTCATGCCAATGGAGCCATGAGCCGTGAATCTTTTTTCTGCCGGGATAGAAGGGAAAATTTTTACTTACTTGGCTCCATGGGGTTGGCTTCTTCAGTGGCCTTGGGCGTAGCATTACATCAACCGCAGGGGAAAGTAATTGTCCTGGATGGAGATGGAAATATCTTGATGGGATTAGGTAATTTGGCTTTAATTGGTGCTTTAAGACCTGAAAATCTCATCCATCTGGTCCTGGATAATCAAGCATACGGAACTACAGGTGATCAGCCGACGATTTCCCCTGATATCCCTTTCTACAAAATAGCTCAGGCAGCTGGTTACCGAGAGGCTTATCTCATTGATCAGGAAAATAAATTACAAAAAGTGTTTTCAGAATCTCTTTCTGGTTTAGGACCAGTCTTTATTCAAATTAAGGTAAGCCAAGAGGTCTCTAAAACCTGCCCTCGAATCCCCTACTCAGCCCGGAAAATCAAAGAGAGATTCATGAGCGTTTTTAAGTAAAAGCTATTGGTTCTTCTCCAGAAAGTTGCTAATTCCAGGATTCTAGGGCTTGCGGCGAGCTCCCTTCGGTCTGAGCGTTCGACTGAGCTCACGCCGAAGTCTCAGGGTCGAAGACAGCCGAGCGGTCCTAGTGTATTTCACTCGACCACTGGACCCCTTGGCCCCTAGGCCCCCGGAATCCTTTGATTTGGCTCCTTATTGATAAGGTATTCAATAGGGCCTTATTTGCCCAAGATATCTATGTATTTAAACAGCTCTGAGTCGGACCTCAAGATAACGGTAGTCTCTTTATCTATGATTTTTTGATAGCTCTCCAGGGTCCTTATAAAATCATAAAACCGGGGGTCTCTTCTAAAGGCATCGGCATAGATCTTAATGGCCTCTGCCTCCGCTTTCCCCTTTATCGTTTGGGCTTGCCTGTAGGCCTCTGCCAGAATAATGGCCCTCTGCTTATCTGTTTCTGCCCTGATCTTGGCTGCCTCCTCCTCCCCTTGCGAGCGGTACTTCTTGGCTATCCTGTGCCTCTCTGCATTCATCCTGGCATACACACTTTCTGCTACCTCATGTGGAAGATCCGCCCTTTTGATCCTTACATCGATGATCTTGATCCCATATTGTCTGGCCTTCTCAGCACTTTTTTCCGAAACGGTCTTCATTATCCCTTCTCTATGGATGTCGATTACGTCTGATAGATTATGCTTGGCCAATTCCTCCCTTAAATCGGCATAGATGATGTCAGCTAGCCGAGCCTGGGCCCCTCTCACATTTCTGACGGTTTGGTAGAGTTTAAGGGGATCTATGATCTTCCAGCGTGCGTAGTTGTCTACAAGCAGGTTCTTTTTGTCCTTGGTGAGGATTTCAGCGGGGGCTGCATCGTATTCCAGCACCCTCTTGTCAAAGTAATGGATGGTCTGGATGAAAGGCGTCTTCAGTTTAAGACCTGGCTCTTTCACCGTCCGGATATATTCTCCAAATTGGGTGATGATGACAGTTTCGGTTTCATCTACGGTGAATAAGGTTGAACTTCCTACAATAATGATCGCCAATACTATCGCTATAATGATTATGCCCTTGGTACCCATCTTACCTCCTTTATCCTTTACTCTTCCTTTTTGATGGTCTTTTCCTTTGTCTCTAGAGGCAAAAATTGAAGCACATTGCCCCCAACCTGTGAATCGATGACAAACTTTTTGACATTGGGCAATATCTCTTCCATGGTCTCCAAATACAACCTCTTTTTGGTGACATCCTTGGCCTTTTTATATTCTTTCAGTACGGATAAAAATCGCGTGGCATCCCCCTTGGCCCTGGCTACCCTTTCTGCCCTATAGGCCTCCGCCCCCTTTATCATCTGGGCTGCCTTTCCCTTTGCCTTGGGGATGATGTCTTCTTGATAGCCTCTGGCCTCATAGATGACCCGTTCCCTATCCTCTTTGGCGCTTACCACATCTTTAAAGGCGGCCTCCACCTGCTTAGGTGGACGTACGGTTTGGAGTTTTACCTCGGTGATCAACAATCCAGACTCATAGCCATCCATTATCCTTTGTAGAACGTCCTTGATCTCCATCTGGATGCGGAGCCTTCCCACGGTCAAGGCATCATCGATGGTATTGGCACCAATGATCTGTCGTAAGGCCGCTTCACTGGCATCTCGGAGGGTGCCTCTTGGGTCTTTAACCTTGAATAGATAATGAGGGGCATCCTTTATTTTGTACTGGACGATTATCTGGGCATCCACTATGTTCTCGTCCCCAGTCAACATCAATGATTCTCTCTCTATGAACTGGTATCTGGCTGGAGGCCCTGGATCTATGGTCCTGAAGCCTATTTCAAGTCGTTTAATCTCGGTCACCTTGGGCGTATCCACCTTCTCAATGGGCCAGGGCAGATGATAGCGCAGGCCCGATGAGGTAACCCTGACCATCTTTCCAAACTGCCTGACCACCCCCTCCTCAGCCGGGGAGACCATATAGATCCCTGAGGCAAGCCACAAGCCCAGTACGATGATTATGAAAATGAGGAATCCCCTTCGCCCTTTCTGTGTTTTTTTAAAGAATTCTTTCACATTTTTTGCTACATCCTCTATGGATGGCCCTTTTTGCGGCCACTGCCTATCATCAAAGTTGCTTAGCATGATCCACCTCCTTCAAAGACACCTTATACGATTGTTGATTTATTGGCAACCCTTAAAAATCTTTTTTTTAGATTTTTTCATCGCCCTTTATCAATGGGGAGAACGGATCATTTTGGGGAGTTAATTAAAATAGTTTGCAGGGACAAACAGCCTCCTTTTTGATGGCTGAACCCCAAAGGGATCTTTAATCCGGAAGATCTTCCCTTGAATTGCTTCCTCCCTCAGTATGTGTTAATCTTATTACGTAGAAAATAACCTTACTCAAATCCTTCCCCTCCCCTGGGGGGAGGGGATAAAGGGGAGGGGGAATTAATCTTTCCACCCTCACCCGATGTGCCTGTGGCACATCTCTCTGGGGGCGCAGCCCCCAGACTCCCGAAAAGGAATTCACTTATTGGGGGTTTCAGGGGGTAAAACCTCCTGAAGAGACGACCTAAAGGTCGTCGGGAGAGTGAGAGATTGCAGATTTTCATCGTTCGTGGGTGACGATGGCGTCATGGTAAATTAGTAAGGAGTACCTGGAGATGGGTTATGATCTCTTAGATCATACAGGCGATTTGGGGATAAGGATCTGGGCCGATGATTTGGGAGGGCTCTTCTGTGAGGCGGCTTGGGCCCTCTTTGACATCATCACAGACCTCGAGCAGGTGGAAGTGCATCTGGAGAGGGAGACAGATGTGGAGGGGGTGGGTCGGGATGAGTTGATGGTGGCCTGGCTCAACGAACTCCTTTATCTGCATGAGGTGGAAGGACTGCTGTTCAGGGATTTTGCGGTGACTGAGCTCGATGAGGGGAGATTAAAAGGTGTGGCCAGAGGAGAAAGTTTCCAGGAGGGACATCATGTCATCAAGACCTGCATAAAGGCCGTGACCTATCATCAACTGGAGATAAAGGAAGATAACGGGCGTTGGCAGGCCCAGGTGATCTTTGATATCTAAAGGAGGGAATTATATGACAGAGAAGGTCTCTGTACACCTAGAGAAGGTAGATGATTACCGCTGGAGGATACCGCGCGAGGGCGGAATGCGTACCGACGGCATGGTCTATGCCGATGAGCGAATGATGAGGGAGATAAGAAATGATCAAAGCCTCCTGCAGGTGAGGAATGTGGCCTTTTTGCCCGGGATCGTTGGTTACTCCCTAGCCATGCCCGACATCCATTGGGGATATGGTTTTCCCATAGGGGGGGTGGCGGCCTTTGGCGAGGAAGAGGGAGTGGTCTCACCCGGGGGGGTGGGATACGACATAAACTGAGGGGTGAGGTTAATGCGCTCCGGTCTGGAGCGCACCCAGATCAAAGACAAGATAAGAGGAATAGTAGATGCCCTCTTTGTCAATATCCCCTCAGGGGTAGGGTCCCACAGAAAGGACCTGAGGCTGGACAAAGGGCAGCAGCGCAAGGTCCTCCTGAAAGGGGCCCAGTGGGCGGTGGACCAGGGCTATGGGCGCTGGGAGGATTTGGAACATATCGAGGAGAAAGGGCGCATCCCCGACGGCGTTCCCGATCTCGTATCCCCAAAGGCCCTTGATAGGGGGAGGGCCCAGCTAGGGACCCTGGGTTCAGGGAACCACTTTGTCGAGGTGGGGTATGTTGCCGAGGTATATAACGAATGGCTGGCCAGGACCATGGGCTTGGAGAAGGATCAGGTGACGGTCATCGTCCACACCGGTTCCCGGGGCTTGGGCCATCAGGTCTGCGATGACTACATCCGTGTGATGCTCCAGGCCGCACAGAGATACGGGATAGAGCTCCCAGACAAACAACTCTGCTGTGCCCCTATTAGGTCAAAGGAGGGGAAAGAGTATCTTGCGGCAATGGCCTGCGCTGCCAACTTCGCCTTTGCCAATCGCCAGATCATCACCCACTGGGTGAGGGAGACCTTTGAGCAGGTCCTGCGGATGAGTCCCCGTACCCTCCAGCTAGACCTCATCTACGATGTATGCCACAACATTGCCAAGTTGGAGACCCATGAGGTGGATGGAAGGCAGCGGCGTCTCTGCGTACATCGCAAGGGGGCCACCAGGGCCTTTCCCCCCCATCACCCTGATGTCCCCGATGACTATAAAGAGATAGGGCAACCTGTCTTGATCCCTGGAGATATGGGGAGGTACTCTTATGTGCTGGTCGGCACCCAGGGGGCCTTACAGGAGACCTTCGGGAGCACCTGTCATGGCGCGGGGAGGTTATTGAGCCGCCATCAGGCCAAAAAGGGCGCCCGGGGTCGAGCGGTGACCCGGGAGTTGGAAGCCCAAGGGATATATGTGAGGGCTGCCAGTCAGGCCACCATGGTGGAAGAGATCCCTGAGGCCTATAAGGACGTGAGCGATGTGGTGGAGGTGGTCCATGGGGCCGGTATCGGTAAAAAGGTGGTGAAGTTGAGACCTTTAGGTGTGATCAAGGGATGAAGAGACGCATCTATCTGCGGATGTGGACATGCGAGGAGGCCTTAAAGACCTTTTTGGAGAGGGTCAAGCCCTTCCAATATGGTAAAAAGGAGGTCGTCCCCGTAAAGGAGGCATTGGGAAGGGTCACCGCTGAGCCCATCTTCGCCCGCCTCTCCTCTCCGCATTATCACAGTGCAGCCATGGATGGGATTGCGCTGCAGGCCCAGGTTACCTTTGGGGCAGCGGAGGATCGGCCCAAGAGGTTAAAGGTGGGTGAAGAGGCCTTTTTCGTAGATACAGGAGAACCACTGCCCCCAGGGACCGATGCTGTGGTCATGATTGAAGAGATCCAGCAGATAGATGCGCAGACGGTGGAGATCATGCAGGCCGTCCATCCCTGGCAGAACGTGCGCACGGTGGGTGAAGACCTGGTCGCCAGCGAGCTCATCCTCCCTCAGGGTCATCGCCTCACCCCCTACGATATGGGGGCATTGCTGGCCGGGGGGGTCTTAGAGGTCGCGGTCAAGAGGAGGCCCCAGGTGGTGGTGATCCCCACCGGGGCTGAGGTGGTTTCCCCTGAGGAGGCCCTGCCGAGGGGGCCCAGAGAGGGGGAGGTAGTGGACTTTAACTCGACCATCTTGGCAGGTCTGGTCGAGGAAGCCGGGGCAGAATTTATCCCCCACCCCATTGTCCGTGATGACCCCCAGGAGATAAAGGAGGCCATACTCTCCGCCTACCGAGGAGGGCACGACGTCATCTTGATCAATGCGGGATCGTCCGCTGGTTCCGAGGACTACACCGCCTCCATCGTCGAGGAGTTGGGGGAGGTGTTGGTCCATGGTGTCACCATCATGCCGGGCAAGCCCACCCTCTTAGGGGTAGTAAACGAGAGGCCCATCGTCGGGGTGCCCGGCTATTCAGTCTCCGCGGTGCTCTCCTTTGAGCTCTTTGTCCAACCCCTTCTGGCCGCCATGCTGGGCCTAGCAGCGCCAAAGAGGAAGAAGGTGACGGTATTGCCCACCAGGAGGCTCCCCTCCAAGCTAGGTGCCGAGGAGTTTGTGCGGGTGAGGCTGGGTAAGGTAGGAGAAAGGGTAGTGGCTACCCCTCTGCCCCGCGGGGCAGGGGTGATCACCTCCCTCACCAGGGCCAATGCCATCATCCGCATTCCCCGCCTGATTGAGGGGGTCGAAGAGGGGCAGCAGGTGGAGGCAGAACTCTTGTGGGGCAAGGAGGAGATAGAGAACACCGTGGTGATCATTGGTAGCCATGACCTCGCACTCGATCTATTGGCCAGTTGGGTCAGGAAAAAGGACCCTTCCCTTCACCTCTCCTCCAGCCATGTGGGGAGCCTCGGAGGGATCATCGCCCTGGAAAAGGGATATGCCCATATGGCCGGGTCCCACCTCTTGGACCCGGCCACCGGAGAGTACAATATTTCCTATATCCGCAGGTATCTCTCCGGGGTAAGGGTGAGGCTTATCCACCTTGCCTATCGCCAGCAAGGTTTCATCCTCCCTTCTGGGAACCCCAAAGGGATCAGGGGCCTGTCTGATCTTGTGCGGGATGATGTCCGTTTCATCAACCGTCAGCGGGGCTCCGGCACCCGGGTGTTGCTCGATTACCTCTTGGAGAGGGAGGGGATAGATCCCGTTCGGATCAATGGCTATGAGGAAGAGGAGTTTACGCATCTCGGTGTGGCGGTGGCAGTAAGCAGTGGCCGGGCTGACGTAGGGTTGGGGATCTATGGGGCAGCCAAGGCCCTGGGTCTCGACTTCGTGTCCTTGGAGAGGGAGAGATATGATCTCATCATACCCCAAGGGCTCTTCGACGATCCCAAGGTCCAGATGGTCATCAAGGTCCTGCGCTCAGAGGGATTTCGGGCACAGATCGAGGGACTAGGGGGCTATAACACCTCAAGAATGGGAGAGGAGATAGCGGTATGATGAGGGTAGGGGTGATCACCATCAGTGATAGGGGGTACCGTGGTGAGCGGGTCGATACCAGTGGAGAAATCATCCGGGAGATGGTGCAGGGGTTGGATGCTGAGGTAGTCTTCAGCACGGTGGTCCCGGATGAGAAGGAGGAGATAAAGGAGGTCCTTTTGCAGGGGGCGGATGAGATGGGTCTTGACCTCATCTTGACCACTGGGGGGACCGGGGTCAGCCCCCGCGATGTCACTCCTGAGGTCACCTTGGAGGTGATCGAGAGGGAGGTACCTGGCTTTGCCGAGGCCATGAGGATGGAGGGTTTGAAGAAGACCCCCCATGCCATGATCTCCCGCGCCGTATGTGGCGTGCGAGGACGAACCCTCATCGTCAACCTCCCAGGCAGCCCCAAGGCGGTGAAGGAGGGATTGGAGGTGATCCTGCCGGCCCTACCCCACACCATCGCCAAGATCCAGGGCGACCCCAGCGAGTGCGGAGAGTAGAGGAGAAATTTCCTTATATGTAATGGTTGCGATTTGATATCACGCAGAAAATAAACTTTGTCATCTCCTCTCCCCTTCGGGGAGAGGCCTGCGGCGAGCTCCCTTCGGTCTGAGCGTTCGACTGAGCTCACGCCGAAGTCTCAGGGTCGAAGACAGCCGAGGCGATTAAGGTGAGGGGAAAAACCATATCCACCCTCACCCCAGCCCTCTCCCGCTGGCGGGAGAGGGAGCAATATCGGATTTTCATCGTTCGTGGGTGATGATCCCATCATGGGAGATTACCTTATGTTTACCATTCACTACAAGAACAAGCGGTTTCAGGGCGAGAGGATAGAGCTTGACGGCAAGGAATTCAGCCGTTGTGAGTTTAGAGATTGCCTCGTTGTTTTGGAACGAGGCGAGACGCAGATCAAGGATTGTAGGTTTTATAACTGCAAGCTCATGCTCCGGAGCAATGCCTATACCATCGCCAAGATCATCACCGCGGTTACCGGCAGCAAGCCCCTTAAGGTCCTCGACATCGATGAACCCCTCTTTTTGGAGAGGCCGGAGGCCGAAGGAGGTGGATGATGCCCATTTACGAGTATAGGTGTGAGGATTGTGGGCGCCGCTCGACCTTTTTGGTCCTCAAGGTAGAGGATTTTCGCCCTGTCTGCAAGCATTGTGGAGGGAAAAACCTCTCCAAGCTCATCTCACGAGTCTCCTTTTTGCGCTCGGATGAGGACCGTTTGGAACGCCTGGCTGATCCTTCCCGTCTGGGGGATATTGATGAGAGGGACCCTCGCTCCATGGCCCGTTGGATGAAGAGCATGGGGAGGGAGCTAGGGGAGGATATGGGGGAAGACTTCGACCAGATGGTGGAGGAGGCCATGGAAGAAGAGGGGGGTGCAGCACAGGAGGATCTATTATAGATGGATCTCCTCCAATTTAGCCTGTCTGTCATTAGCACAGGCAGGTTGGTGGAATTGAAAGGATTTAAGGGGTCAATAAATACAGACCGCTCGGCTGTCTTCGACCCTGAGACTTCGGCGTGAGCTCAGTCGAACGCTCAGACCGAAGGGAGCTCGCCGCAAGCCCTAGAATCCTGGAATCCTAGAACCCTTCATTTTGAATCCTTGGACCCTTTTTAGCAACTTTTTTGGAGAAGGACCTTATAGCCTTATCAAGGTCAACTTCAGGGTCTTTTTTGTCCCTTCCCCCACTTTAAACCTCTCATCTATCCTCCAGTCCACCACCCAGCATATATCTGCACCCGAGGTTACCAAGGGGATCTTCCCCCTTTGCGTGCGAGGGATCTTCAGGTCGATGAAGAATTCCTTGAGCTTCTTTCTGCCTTTCATTCCCAAAGGGATAAAGCTGTCTCCAGGCCGGTAAGACCTCAAGCGGAGCGGAAATACCAGCCGATCATAGTCGAGATAGGCCTCTTGTGGATCTGGTCGAGGGGAGGTTTGCCCTTCGTAGATCGTGGCCTCTATCACCATCTTGAGACCATCCAGTGTTGTCCGCCCCGGAACTTGCAGGGCGGTTTCCTTTAACCTTTCTTCTTTTATCCCTTCCTCTTTTCTCAGGATAAGGGTGTCGTAGACCCTTACTGCCCAAAGGCCCCCGGGAAGTGGCATCCTTTTGCTCCCTCCCCCCTCCTGGGCCATCCGTAAGACCCCCTTCAGATGGGGGTACTCCAGCACCTTTCCCGAGGATATACGTTCAAAAGACCTCTGCAGGACCCTAACCCGCAAGGCCGAAGGGAGGCAGAGGAGTTGAGGGATGGGGATGGAGACCTCTTCATTATCTCTTTTGACCATCCCCTTAGCCACCTCCTGCGCCAGCTTTTCCAGGTAGAGTTCGTCTTCGCCCAGGATCTGGGCCAGTTGAAGGAGGCGTTCCTTGATGTTGGGGTTGTAATCGCTCAGGTAGGGGAGCAGTTCATGGCGGATTCGGTTCCGGAGATAGGTCTTCTTTAGGTTAGAACTGTCCTCCACGAACGCAAGCCCCCTTTGCTGGGCATATTCCTGTAGCTCTTCACGCCATACATCGAGCAGGGGGCGGATATACCCCCCCCGGACATAGGGTATCCCCTTGAGCCCCCTTGTCCCCCCACCCTTGATGAACCTCATCAGGACGGTCTCCGCCTGGTCATCGGCAGTCTGGCCCAAGACCACCTTGTCCAGGTCATGGGTTTCCATCACCTCCTCAAAGAAGCGATACCTCAGTTCTCGGGCCGCCTCCTGCAGGGAGAGGGATGCCTCCCTCATATAGCTGGGGACATCGACCTTTTTGCTGATGCAGGCAAGGGCATAACTTTTACTCAAATCTTGGACGAATCTCTGGTCTCTTTTTGCCTCCTCCCCCCTGATCCCATGGTTGAGGTGGAGCACCATCAAGGATATATGAAGCTCTTCCCTCAGGCTTGCCAGGGTGTCCAAGAGGACCACCGAATCGATCCCCCCGGACACCGCTACTCCGAGTTGCTCACCAGGTAATATCATTTGATGCTGATGGATGGTCCTCTTGACACGGGAGAGGATTTGGGGGATGGGGTTGCGGGTCATGTTAGGCTGCCTCGAAGACGAGCCTTTTGAGATCATCCCCCTCGATTACCTCCTTTTCCAAGAGGATGTGGGCTACCTTGTCCAATAGGCCCCTCTTTTCGGTGAGGATCTGCTTGGCACGCCTGTGGGCCTCTTCCACGATCCTACTTATCTCTGAGTCTATCTCCCGAGACGTCTCCTCGCTATATTCCTTAGAGGAGGGGCCCTGGGGGACCTGGAGGTAGAGGGGTTGCCGCTCCCTTTCGAAGGCCACCAAACCCAATCTTTCACTCATACCGTATTCCTTCACCATGCTCCTGGCGATGTCGGTGGCCTTGACGAGGTCGTTCTGGGCACCGGTGGAGACCTCATCGAAGACCAGTTCCTCTGCCACCCTCCCTCCCAGCAGGACAGTGAGCTTGTCGATAAGCTCCGATTTGGTCATCAGATATCTGTCTTCAGTAGGCCGTTGGAGGGTGTAGCCCAGGGCCGCTATCCCCCGAGGGATGATGGAGACCTTCTGCACGGGATCGGCGTTCGACACAGAGAGGGCCACCAAGGCATGCCCCACCTCGTGATAGGCCACGATCTGGCGCTCCTGCTCATTTATCACCCGGGCCTTCTTTTCCGGTCCTGCCACGATCCGTTCGATGGCCTCCTCCATCTCGGCCATCCCCACGGCCTCTTTGTCCCTTCTGGCGGCCAAAAGGGCCCCCTCATTGACTACATTGGCCAGATTGGCCCCTGTAAACCCCGGGGTCATCCCGGCCAAGGCCTTGAAGTCCACGTCATTGGCCAGCTTTACCCCCTTGGCGTGGACCTTGAGGATGGCCTCTCTGCCCTTGATGTCAGGTCGGTCCACCAAGATGTGACGGTCAAACCTCCCTGCGCGCAGCAGGGCCGGATCCAGGATCTCCGGACGGTTGGTAGCGGCCATAAGGATGACCCCCTTTTTGGTATCGAAGCCATCCATCTCCACCAAGAGTTGGTTTAGGGTCTGCTCTCGCTCGTCGTGCCCTCCTACGGGGTTAATCCCTCTGGCCTTGCCCAGGGCGTCTAATTCATCAAGGAAGATAATACAGGGGGCCTTTTCCTGGGCACGGGCGAAGAGGTCCCTCACCCTGGCCGCCCCAACCCCCACAAACATCTCCACAAATTCGGAGCCGCTGATACTGAAAAAGGGAACCTTGGCCTCTCCGGCCACAGCCTTGGCCAAAAGGGTCTTGCCACAACCAGGGGGCCCTACTAGTAATAGCCCTTTAGGGAGCTTTCCCCCTAGGTGGGTGAATTTGTTTGGATTCTTCAGGAACTCAACGGTCTCCTTTAGTTCCTCCTTGGCCTCGTCCACACCGGCCACATCGTTGAAGGTGACCTCGAGTTGATCCTCGGCGTAGATCTTGGCCTTGGAGCGCCCGACGGACATGAACTCAGGACCCCTCCCCATCCTGCGCATGAGGAACATCCAGATCCCCACGAAGAGGAGCATAGGGATGATCCACGAGAGGAGGTTTTTCAAAAAGGTATTTTCGTGTCTTCCAGAGAAGGCAACCCCGTATTGACGTAATTCCTTGGCCAGGTCCGGGTCTTCTACCCTGATTGTTACAAAGGTCTTCTCCTTCTCCCCCTTTTCGTCGGAAATGAGGGCCCTTCCTTCGATCTTTTCCTTGTCTATGATCACTTCCTTGACGCTTCCCTCGGCCAGGAGGTCCTTAAATTGACTGTAGGTGATCTTTAGCTTCTGAGGGGCCATAAAATAGCTATTGATCAGGATCAGGGCCCACAGAGCGAACAGGAGGTACCAGATAGAAAATTGTATCCTCTTCTTTTTTGTCTTCATTTCTTAGTCCTTAAATACTTTTCATGGAGCCCCACGAGGATGCTGATGAGCACTATCTTGGGAACCCTCTCATCTTTGGATTGTCAGGGTGCAAGGGCAGGGGAAAGAGAGGGGACACAATCACCCAAGCAATAGGTCCCCCTTATGGCATAGCCAATCATAGATACCCGTGATCACTAAACCCTCTAGCAAGCTCATCTTTTTCCCTCTTTTAACCCAAGTTTGACACGAAAGGCAATATTTTAGCACCCTCGATCCAATAAAATCAATACCTTGCGGGCAGAAAAACTGTTAAAGTACATAGTGTAACTTTTTGAGATAAATACATCTTTTTTCTTGATTTTATATAA
>JAFDHG010000086.1 GCA_019308925.1 Deltaproteobacteria bacterium | reverse complement strand
TCCCCGTGCAACAGCAATCTCGGTAATCAGTTATGCTGAAATTCTGGTTGGTTTTGAGGACAATTCCCCTTCATCACCAGCAGGGAAGTACCTGTCATCAACAAGCTCAACTTCCCTATTTGGGGGGATGTCGCTCACAAACACCGAGAGGCCATAGCTTAACTTTTTCGGTGGCTTTCCGAACCAACCCATCAGGCCATTGTCATAATTTCCTTCTTATCCAATTCATCTCTGAGTTGTTTTATTTCAGTTCTTTCTTGGCAATTGCAATTAACTGGCGAGCAAGATTAATCACAAACATTATAACTCCCAAATTGTCACATCTTTTTTCTCCCCCCAACTATAGGCAATTTTTTGCAAATCAACCAGTCTCTTTATCTTTTCTTCAAAAGATAAGGTAGCCTGTGCCTTACGAAACCTTTCCTTTTCTTCAAAAAATTCCTTACGAGTTATTATTTTATCAAAAATAACAATTTTTTGGTCATCTTGCATATTTTCCCCTAAATTTAGCAAATTTCCCCCTTAATTTATAATGATACAAAATTTTATCGAGTTCTTTCGTATGGCTCTTCTCCCATTTAGTTGGTTGAAGCGAATGCATCTTTTATCACCAGGCAGAAATATTCGGTGTCATGAAAACCGTACGCCCTGCGTTTAATCACCTTGATCTTGTTATTGATCCCTTCCATCTTAGCATTGTGGCAAATTTCCTCAAGGCCCTTATCCCACTCTCATAGGCAAGCTCACACCAATGTTCAAGGGATGCCATTGCACCTTCAGGGCAGAACTGCTGCCAAAGCCCACCAAGATACTCTTTGAGCACATAGACCTTATTGAGCGCTTCATTAAGTTCAAGAAGAGCAGAAAGTTTAGGTCTCTCCTCCGCAGTGAGATGCTCAGCCCTTTTAAGCAAAAGATACTTGCTCCCTTTTATCACCTCCTTGCCAACACCAGTAGCCTTCCTGTACTCGGCATTTCTCACCTTATCGATCACCCTATTAAACTGCGAAATCACATGAAACCGATCAAATACTATCGAGGCAGAAGGACACCCCTCTTTAACTGCCCTGATGTAGGGGTCCCACATATCCATGGCCACCGCCTCTATTGGCTCCCGTTGATCAGGGGTGAGGGAGTCAAAAAATCCCTTCAGGGTTTCATACCTCCTGCCTTTGCCGATCCACAACACCCTTCCAGTTTCCCAATCAACCACCAGCGTAAGATACCGATGTCTTTTGCGAATCGAGATCTCATCCACCATAATGATCCTCACCATGCCGATATCTTCATCAGAAAACTTCTTCACAAGAGATGCCTTGTGGATGGCCTTTATCGTCTTCCAGGAAAGAGCGAGGTGCTCTGCCACCTCCTTGATGCTCATGAGCCGACACAACTCCAGGATGTACCGTTCCAACCTCCTGGTGACCCTCCTGTAAGGATCAAAGAGCCCCAGATCCTCTACCACAAAACCACACCCAGGACACCTCAACACCCTGTAGGTGACCTTGAGAAAGACCCTCACATCAAAGATGTTCAGATCCCTGATCGTCCTCGTTCTGAAGCAATGGACATCCCTCACTGGGCTGCCACACTTATGACACCGAGGCAGATATCTTCCATCCGGCCTCAAGGCAGATATCTTCCATCCGGCCTCAGGACAACCCTCACCCATCCCTCTGTCAAATTTACTGTCTGTCTGATGACCTTTACCTTGCAAAATCTGAAAAATGCTCTAACATTGATTTTGGACATTGCTTACCTCCTTTCTGGACGGATAGTTTAACAAAGATAATTTACCCAGAAAGGGTAGCAATGTCCACTACTTTTACTTATATACAACCAACTAAATGGGAGAAGAGCCAAATTGCATAATTTCATGGATGTCCCCTATTTTGGCCTATTTTGGGGTTAGGAGGGCCCTCCCGTGAGAAAATATTTGCTCTTGCTACTCTTGATTCCTCTATTATGTTCATGTGACACAAAGGAGCAGGACTCCTCCGCCATCACAGACTCGTCCAAGGCAACTCGGCCTACCAACTCTATTTTCGTCATATCACCATATCGGTACCAAGGGACATGGGTCTTTGATGACCCTTGCGTCGGCCTTGTCCGAGAGCCTTTTGTGGCGGGAATCCCAGAGATGATGGATAAACTCGTCGAGGACATTCCAAATGCCGATAAAGGATTTCGTCTGCTGTTTTCTGCCTCTCCATTTCCAGAATATACAATAAAACTTGTCTGGAAACGGGAGGAAGCAGGCGGCAACTGGTATTACTCTGAGGAATATAATTCCGAAGGATGGCTTTGCCCGGCACTCTTCAAGTATTTCGATAAGGCTCCAAAAGAAATATATGTCAAAGCAGAGAAAAAATGAAACAAGTAGATGAGTGAATATTAGGTACATTATCAAATATGTTAAATAGCTCTTGGCTGGAGAAGTGCTTATTCATTAAGTTCAACTCAACAGATAAGTTCAGTATATCAGTACATAACCAAACCAACCATTGCAGCCGACACGGTAAACCGCACGGCTGAGCTTGGTCGTTAGTTAAATAGCAGCTAGTACATGGAGAAAGGAGGATATCATGCCAGAATTGTCAGATAAAAAGCGATTACCAGCCCTACTTCTTTGCCTTTTTCTAGGAGCACTAGGTATTCATCGGTTTTACGTAGGTAAAGTAGGGACAGGGATTTTGACAATTGTCACAATAGGCGGGTTCTTTGGCATTTGGCCTCTGATTGATTTGATTATGATCATAGCGGGTACGTTTAAAGATAAGCAAGGACGACCATTAGAAGTTTGGTAGTAACGATTTGCTAGAAAAAAATATGGGGTAAATCTTTGATTTTGACAAAAAGCTACTTCACTTAAAAGTTCTCGCAGCCGACGCGGTGAATCGCGCAACTGAGATCTACATTAGGTGGCAATAAAACTACCCTATGTATTAGCCTTTCAATGTTAGGGTGTGTAAAAAATTTCTGAATCTGAGATATGAAATTTAGATTTAAATTTGGAATAGGTGTTATTCTATTAATAATCAACCAACCTTTGGGTTGGGGAGCCATGTTGGTTTGCGCTGTCTTGGCTACAAAGACAAACAGACCGATGTTTTATTTTATAGGTATAGGGACATATGCACTAAGCTGGGGGATATTTGGGCTGGGTTTGTTATTGACTGGTTCAGAAGGGGTCCAATATTTAGGTACCTTGCTTAAAAAAATAAAGGGGAACGTCCGTGACATTTTGACATTTTTAAGAAAACCCTCGGGTTGCCATTGAATTACGGATACTTTTGAGCACCCTTCTGATTCAAGACTGATCATACACCGTTACTGCCCAGAGAAGCTTGGCTGAGAAGGTTAATATTTCACAGATGTCCCTTATTAACCTTTGAATGTTAATCTACCCCCCCAAAATGCTTATTCCCTTTCCCTGAGAAATTTGATATTTAATAGATATACCAGCAATTCTATACATGACAAGGAATACCAGATTACACAGATTTATTTCTATAAGGTAGCCTTTTATTAGGACTAGAGAGAATTTTCATTAAGCAAAGGGGGTAGAAAAAATGAAACTTACAAGTTCTGCCTTTCAGCACGGAGGAAAGGTACCTGTAAAGTACACTTGTGATGGAGAAAACATCAATCCCCCATTAACAATATCTGATGTCCCTTCTGGGACAAAAAGCTTGGTCTTGATAATGGACGACCTAGATGTTCCAAAGTATCTCCGAGCAGATGGTATGTGGGACCACTGGGTTGTCTTTAACATCCCTGCGAGTTTATCTGATATCAAAGAAGGAGAAGAACCTGACGGTACTCATGGAATTGGAACCAGCGGGAACTTGAAATACAATGGTCCCTGTCCGCCCGATAGAGAACACCGGTATTTTTTTAAACTTTATGCTTTAGATACGGAATTGGATCTTACGGAAAAAGCAACCAAAAAGCAGGTTGAAAAAGCAATGGAAGGTCATATTCTTGCAGAGACAGAATTAATGGGAAGGTATGAAAGAAGCTAAAGCATCAAACCTTATTTAAAGACAGCTACGAATTTATCTGAACATTGAAGGTAAGCGAAGGGGGGATGTTGTTGATTATATTAAGTGGAGTGAAGCTCCCCGCCCACAGGGCGGGGATGAATGGCCAGGCAGTTTGAGTAAATCAACAACATCCCATTCATATAGTGGCAGGTCTTCCGTCCAGAAGCCATAATTTATCAAGAAGAAAAATTGATAGTTACCCATCTCGATAGGAGACTGGGTACAACTGTAGGTCTCGACCCATCTCGGCGCGCTCAAACCCCTCGGCTGCGGCCTTGGTGAGTTCTTCCATCTCATCATCCCGGTACCGGGGGCTGATATGCACGAGGACTACCTGCCGGACCCCAGCTCTTGAGGCCACGCGTGCGGCTTCGTCCACAGTCATATGTCCTTTGGCCTCCGCTTCTGCCCGGTGTTTCGGGAGAAACATACCATCCAAAAAGGCCAGATCCGCGTCCTGACACAGGCGATACAGGGCCTTGTTAGGCCGGGTATCCACAGCATAACAGACATGACGTCCTGGTCTGGGCCTTCCTAATACCTGGTCCGGCGAAATGAGGGTCCCATCTTCTAAGGTCACATGTTCTCCCTTTTGCAATTTGCCCCACAGTGGGCCTAAGGGAACGCCCAGGGCTCGGGCAGCCCCGGGTCTAAACTTTCCGGGACGGCTGTGTTCTTCGAGACGGTATCCCAGGCAGAAGGCAGTATGCTTCAGTGGGGCCCAGCGGATGAGAACCAATTCATCCTGGTAGGCCACCTCTGGGATAGTTTTGTGCCATTCCACGAAGTGGATAGGGAAGTTGATGAAAAAGTCGATCAGTTCGTGAAGCTGGGAAACGAAACATTTGATCCCCGGCGGTCCAAGGATCGTAAGGGGACCGGGGTCAGGCACCTGGGCTCGCATCATCAACAGACCTGGAACGCCCAGACAGTGATCCCCATGGAGGTGGCTGATGGCCAGGACCCGGAGGGGCTTGATGCCCAGTCTCGCCCTTTTGAGGTTGAGCTGGGCCCCCTCCCCAGCATCGAAGATGTAGAGTTGCCCCTGGTGGCGGATAGCCAGGGAGGTAAGAAACCGATAATGCATGGGCATCATGCCGCCTGAACCGACAAGCACACAATCCATGACATCCTCCACAGGGCCTTTAAAAGGAGCTGAAGCTCTTTCAGCCAATAAGCTTTGGCCCTTCCTCAAAACTTAAGATCAGACTAATTATCACCCTTGGACTCAATCTCCAGTGGACCCAGCAGGCCCTTGCACTGAATGGTCAGTTACACATCCTTGATATGTCCGCCTAAATTTTATACCACCAGAAGAAGAATGGAACAAGAGGATCAAATCTTGTCAGGCTGTTGAAAAACGCCCATCTGCTGCGTTTCTCTCATCCTTCGTCGTTGCGGTGTACGTCCAAGTAGGCCTCACTCCTCAGGATTTCGAGGGCCTTGCATCTGAACATTTTTGAACAGCCTGCGGAAAATCACTTTTTCAACAACATCTTGAGATACAAAATATAATTGTCTACCAATTTCGTATAACTAGACCTCTGCTGATTGAATACCACGTGCCATCTACCACGTGACCAACCACGGCAATGCTACGTAACGCCGGAGGTTTCCTCGACAGGGCAGAGCAGAATTTTGAGACTTAGGGGAGTGCCGCCATGTTAAAGGTAGTAATCTAACCATTGCAAAGCGAGCGGTTTCCTGTCAAGTGGATAAACGACTGACACACTCTGCGGATATTGTGAAGGTTGTGGAATTGCGCCATACGGGTGCGAGCAAGATTGTGAACGCGTGTTAATGCTCAAGTCAAGGCCTATCCCTGCACCTCACGGGTCCGGAGCATCCGGAGCAATCAACCACGACGAACACGGCTCAAGCACAGGGGGTATTTCCCGCTCTTTGCTTATTGAGGTCCTTCCCTTGTGATAATCCTTGTGAAAAGGGCAGCGATAATGCCTTCCTCTAAAGATGGGACAATCTCGACACTTTCCCTTCGAAAATGGACATCGTACTTTCTCCATCTACTGGCTCCTTTCATCAAAAATCAACAAATTTCTTATTGTACAGCTGTAATAGGTTCATGAAACGGCTATTGTCCATTTATCTTGAAGGATGGACAAATTATATCTAAATCACGAGTTGATATGAGTTGATGTCTCCATTGACTAACGATGCCATCTACTCGTTAACCATCGATAAAGGGGGCAGGCAGATACCCCCTTTTTCTATATCTCCATGCTAGCCTGTCAGCTTTTAGCAGAACTCATCAACTTGCTCCAGCTTTTGAAAATCTAGCCCCTCGGGAACTCAATTGTTTACTGTTTGGTGCTCGACTACCACCATGCTGCAGGAGCTCCCCAGCCCCAGGAGGTACCATACCCAAACCTCCCTAGACCACGAGGTCCTGCGGCCCAATACATACGACGGTAGCCACGACCGCGCCCCCACCAACCCCTTCCCCTTCCTCTTCCTCTTCCTCTTCCCCATCCCCATCTTGGGAAAGCGGGGTTGGCGTAACCAGGCATCGGATAGCCAGCACAATAGCCGGCCGCTCTACCGGTCATAGGACCAAATCCCCAAGGACCTGTTCCATCGCCCCAAGGCATAGTTACACCTCCATTTAGATGGTTTTTATAAAATTTCTGCATTTTATATGCCAAACCTCCAACCTCCAACCACCGGTTATTATTGAGTTATTTCATGTGAATAAAAGTAAGCTTCGGTAGCGTTTCATGGTGCAACGCAACCTCTGTTTAAGCTGTTTAACTTACACTTTTTTTAGGGTGAGATAAAAATGCAACACTGTAGCATATAGCAACATACCAACGCCTTTAAGGGGACGAGAAAAGGGGGCGTTATTGACCTCGTGAATAAAACCTTATGGAAAAGGATAAATAGATGATGCAAAGAGGGGTACACCAAGGCAGCAAAGCCTGATGCCCCTGAATCCTCATTATGTCATCTACACTCCGTCAAAAGTATGGAGCAGGATCTAATCCTTTCTTGATTTTATCGAGTTTATTCCTTTAAATTCCTAATACAATGATTTAAGATATCATTTAAGAATGCTTCTCTATAAGTAATAGTTAGGCCCTGTGGAATATTTCAGAAAGCCATAACAAAAACTGAAAGGAGGAAAGTTATGTTTGATCTCATTAAAAAAACCATGCTTACCGGTTTAGGATTGGCCTTTTTGACGAAAGACAAGGTTGAAGAACTGGCAAAAGAGTTTGTTAAAAAGGGAAAACTCTCAGAAAAAGAGGGAAAAGAATTTATTGATGAGCTTTCAAAAAAGTCAGAGGATGCCAAGAAAGAGGTAGAAGGAAAGATAGAAAAAGTCGCAAGGGATACCATGAAAAAAATGAACCTTGTCACCAGAGACGATTTCCTGAAGTTAGAAAAACAGTTGAAACAACTGGTAAAGGCCATAAAGGAAGGGGAAGCGAAAGACTAAGTGCTGAGCATTAGAAAAATTGGCGTCATAGGACGCACATACCGTCACCTCAACCGCTACCGGCAGATACTCCGTGTTCTCTTTAAATACGGCTTTGGGGATCTTATAGACATCCTGAGGGTAGAACAATATCTTGAAATTGGCCTTCAAAAGATTTCCAGAAAACGACGGGAGCAGATAGAGAAATTGACCAGGGCCGAGAGGGTTAGAAAGGCCTTGGAAGAGCTAGGGCCAACTTTTGTCAAGCTGGGTCAGATACTTTCTACCCGTCCGGACCTCATTCCCTTAGAATATATACAAGAGCTTTCAAAACTCCAAGACCAGGTACCTCCATTTCCCTATGACGATGTCATAGAAATTATGAAATCGGAGACTGGTAAATTCCCAGAAGAGATATTCCAACGATTCGAAAATACTCCGCTTGCCGCCGCTTCCATAGGCCAGGTGCATAAGGCACAGCTAAAGGACACCGAGGAAGTGGTTATAAAGGTTCAACGCCCTGGCATCCGAAGGATCATAGAGGTTGACCTTGAAATAATGCTCCATCTGGCCACTCTTATGGAGCGGCACTTGGAAGAATTGGGGGTCCTCCGCCCTACCAGGATCGTTGAGGAATTCGCTCGCAGCCTCGAAAAGGAGATAAACTACACCACTGAGGCATCACATATCGAGCGTTTTGCCAGACAGTTTATAGATGATGAAACTATTTACGTCCCCAAGGTCTTTCGTGAAATAACAACTGAGCGTATCCTTACCATGGAGTATATAGACGGCATCAAGGCCTCCGAGGTCGATTGTCTTCGACAAGAGGGATACGATCTTCAGGAAATCGCAAGACGTGGTGCCAATTTGATTATGAAACAAATTTTTGTCCACGGTTTCTTCCATGCCGACCCCCACCCAGGAAACATCTTCATTCTACCGAATAATGCTATCTGTTATCTTGATTTTGGCATGATGGGGCGTATAAGTCGCCAAGAGCGGGAGGACTTTACAGACCTAGTCATGCAAGTTGTTCGCAGGGACGAAAAAAAGGTCGTGGACTCTATGCTCAAGCTCACCTATTACGATGAGGAGCCAGACAGAAGCAAACTTGAAAGAGATCTGGCCGAATGTATTGACCAGCATTTATATCGCTCTCTGAAGGAATTGGAAGTTGGAAGACTGCTGCAGCAACTCCTAGATATAGTCACCAGACATAGATTGTGCCTTAAACCTAATCTGTTTCTCATGATGAAGGCGTTCAGCACCGCCGAAGGGCTGGGCAGGATGTTGGATCCGGATTTTGAGATAATAAAGCATGCCGAACCTTTTATCCGACACATCCAATTGAGCCGCCTTAGCCCAAAAAGAATCGCCGAAGATATGATTGACTATGGAACCGAATCTGTTCACCTTCTAAAGGAAATTCCCGGGGAGCTACGTGCGATCCTCAAACAGGTCAGGGAGGGCAAGGTAAAAATAGAATTTGAGCATCGTGGGCTGGACCTGATGCTTTCCACCCATGACCGAATCAGCAATCGCATTGCCTTTGCCATTGTGCTGGCATCTCTGATTATTGGCTCTTCTCTCGTCGCGCTTTCTGACATTCCTCCAAAATGGCTCGAGATACCGATTATTGGTCTTGCTGGTTTCATTGTCGCAGGTGTTATGGGATTCTGGCTTCTGGTATCAATCCTAAGGCGTGGGAGGATGTAGACCATATGGACGAGCCCGAACCCATTGAAGTCCCTATCGATGGCACACTGGACCTGCATACCTTTCAGCCTCGTGAGGTGAAAGAACTGGTGCCCGACTACCTGGCCGCCTGCCGAGAACGGGGAATCCTCAAGGTACGCATCATTCACGGCAAAGGTACTGGAGCCATGCTACGGACGGTCCACTCAATCCTTGGCCAGATGTCGGAAGTGGCTTCATTCCGGTTGGCAGGAGAGGATGCAGGGGGATGGGGGGCAACAATCGTGGTGCTAAGGCCAGTGGAAGCTCCCTCTCCGGCCGAAACCCATAAGCAGGAAGGAGGACTTCCTTAAAGTTATGAGTTCCTGCAACATTGGTACTTGTGAACCAACAAGTCGTTGCAGCGAACGCGGAAATCAGCGCCAGTGAACTCCGGCGTTGAGACTGTCGAAAAAGTCCGAATATGGCATTTTGGTCATTTGTACCCGCTGTAAAATCAAATACTTACAAGCTATTTAGGGCTACGAAATCGCGGATTTTAGGGTTTTT
>JAFDHG010000085.1:8603-16255 GCA_019308925.1 Deltaproteobacteria bacterium | reverse complement strand
GGTGGGGTGAGCGGGTGGCAAAGACCCCATGGACCTTTCCCTCGTGGGGCGGTCTGGCAAGCAAAAGATCCCTTCTCGCCCTGTCCATCCAGAAGATGAGGATAAGGTGGGTGCATCCCTCGATATCCCTCAAGCCCTCCTCGAACTCCGCAAAAACCTCTATTTCACCTACCTCGCCTCGCCCTCTCCCCTGCTGGGGTGCCTCCTTAGTACCTTTAAAGGGGGAGCGAATGACCCCGATAGGGGTGAGGGCAAAATCCTGGCGGGAGTCCCCTGCCGCTTTTTTGCCCGCTAATGCCACCTTCTACGTCTCCCCCCTCCCCGACAGCGCCCCCGATGAGGGCCATACCCCACCGTGAAGGGCGGTCGGAGGGAACTCACCATGCATAGTACCATTCCCGAAGAGCCATGCCAAAGGGCATAATACCAGCCTCCTCTTTTGAAGTCTCCTCTTAAAACAACTATAGTAATTCTTAAGAGAAGTTTCAAGAACTCTGAGAGGACAAAAAGCTTGACATTTTAGATCAAATAAATTATATATAATAAGATCTTAGATTTTTGTCTTGAAAGGAGGGGAGAGGTGGACGAGTCATTTTTAGTGCGGGGGAGAGGCCCTCTTTCTAAGAAGACCCTACCTTGGAAGTCCATCGCTAAATTCCTCTTGACCATCCCCCTTGTATTGCTGGTATGTTCCCTCCCTTTGACCCTCATTAAAAATGATGAGCTTAAGGGGAAGGTGACCTCCATTGATTATTGGGATGTGATCCTTTTGGAGTTTGATCCATCGATAAAGGGGGAGATCTACCGCTTCATTCAAAGGTTTCACACCGGTCTCACCGATGAAGAGGAGGTGGGGTTGGTTGAGCTCATCTATGACGAGTCGCAAAGATACGATTGTGACCCAAAGTTGGTCCTCGCCCTCATCATGGTGGAGAGTTCATTTTATACCAAGGCCACCTCACCCAAGGGGGCCAGGGGGTTGATGCAGCTGCGTCCCCATGTAGCCAAGGCCCTGGCGCAGGAGGTGGGGATAAAGTGGGACAAGGATACAGTCATCTATGATCCCGAGGTGAACATCAGGTTGGGGCTCTATTATCTCTCCCGGCTCATCCTGCAATTTAAGGACCTTAAGGTGGCTATCACTGCCTATAATTTCGGCCCTACCTATACAAGGGAGAGGATGAGGGAAGGGAAGCCGTTGCCTACGTGGTATACAAATAAGGTCCTGCAGGGTTATCGAAAGCTTTCTCAAAAAGATCCTACAAGAAAGGTGAATCCCTTATAAAGAAGGGACTAACTCCTCCACTTTCTCCAAGACCACCTCGGGGGTTATCCCACGCATACAGCCCCTTTCAGGGCAATCCCTTTTGTTGCATGGGGCACAAGGGAGATCGATCTTGACAATCCCCTTTTCTTGTCCAAAGGGCCCTATCCAACGGGGGTTGGATGGTCCAAACAGGGCGACCACCGGTATCCCAAAGGCAACAGCGGCATGCATGGCCCCACCATCCACCCCGACGAAGAGGCGAGAACGCCTCATCAGGGCGAAAAACTGTTTGATGTTGGTCCTGCCCGCCACGATGACGGCATCTTCCTGCATCATCTCCCTGATCCCCTGCAGATAGCCCGCCTCCGAAGGGAGGCCGGAGAAGATGAGCTTGGCGCCATATCGGCGCACCATCTCGTCCCCGAGACGGGCAAAGGCCCCCTTCTCCCAGAACTTGCTCTGCCAACGTGCCGTGGCGCTGACAAAGACGGTGAAGTCCCCTGGCCTGATCCCCTCCTGAAGGAGAAGGCGGTCGATGTATGCTTTATCCTCTGGGGGTATGTATATGGGAAACTCGATCTCCTCAGTGGGGCAGCCAAAATAGCGGGCGAACTGCAAATAGTTCTCCACGGCGTGTCTCGACTTATCACGCAGGAAGATGGGACGGTTAAGAAAGAGGTGACTCAACTCCTTGGCATTTTTGAAGCCATATCTCTCCGCCCTTCTGTTCAAGAAGGCGAAGATGCCGCTCTTAAAGAGGGCCTGGAACTCCAAGACGACATCAAATCCCTTCTCTTGGAAGATGCAGTAGATCTTCCTTAGGTTGTGGAAGAACCTGATCCCTCCCTTCAGCCATGTCTTGGGGGTGGCATATTTGTCAGTCACCGAGAGGAGGTCCACAGGGATGATCTCGTCCAGGTAGGGGTTGCCGCTCAGGACATCCTGGAGGGCGCCTTGCACCAACCAAGCGATGTGGGCCTGGGGATATCGATCTTTTATGGCCTTCAGGGTGGGGAGGGTGAGGATCAGATCCCCCAAAGAGCTCAGACGGATGAAGAGGACCTTTTTGTTGTTCAAATCTTTGTGTCCTTCGCTCACTTTATCCCCACCACTGCCTCGGCAATGTTGAAACATTGATCCCCTATCTTCTCAAAGTTGGTGAGCATGTCGATGAAGACAAGCCCGGGGTCAACCCCACAGATCCCGTTGTTGAGCCTGCCTATATGCCCCTCCCTCATGCTGTCCTCTAGGTAGTTGACCCTCTCCTCATAGGCATCTGCCTCTGGTTTAATATAACGGTTCCTTTCCCGTATCCCATTGATTACCAATTCGAGGAATTCCCGGCTCACGGAGTAGATCTCCCTGATATCGGCTGTGGCCTGCTCCGTGAAGGGGAGCTTCAATCTAACCTTTCTCTCTACCAAGCCGCAGAGGTTCTCCGCATGGTCACCGACCCTCTCGATGTTGTTCACCATGTGGATGATGGAGTTGATCTCCCGTGAGTTCTCTGGTGACAGGGAACCCTGCGAGGTCCTGACCAAAAAGGAGATGATCTCCCGCTGCAGGAGGTCGACTACTCCTTCCTTCTTCCTCACCTGCTCAAGGCCCTTGGTAGTGTTGGCAAAAAGGGCCTCCATGACCCCATCGACCATGGCCAAAGAGATCCCTCCCATCCTCACTGTTTCGCTCCTGGCCTGCTCTATGGCCATGGGCGGGGAGTCCACAAATTTTGTATTGAGATACACCAGGTGAAACTGCTCCTCTTCCTCCCTCCGTTGGGGGATTATCCAATTTGATATCCTGGCCAATACCCCCAATAGGGGCAGAAAAATCAATGTGTTGACCACGTTGAACAGGGTGTGGGCATTGGCGATATGGCGTGCAATATAGGGCTTATCCCCCAATTCCATGCCAAACCCTTTGGCCTGCGCCGCCGTCTTGACCAGGAGGTCGGGGTCTCCAAGGGACAGCCAGTCTACCAATTTGAGGAAAAAGGGGAAGAGCAGCAAGATATAGAGGACGCCGAAGACGTTAAAGAGGGTGTGGGCCTGGGCGGTCCTCCTGGCAGCGGTGTTGGTCCCAATGCTGGCCAACTGGGCGGTGATGGTGGTGCCGATGTTGTCCCCTAAGAT
Source organism: Deltaproteobacteria bacterium (assembly GCA_019308925.1). Classification (NCBI taxonomy): domain Bacteria; kingdom Pseudomonadati; phylum Myxococcota; class Myxococcia; species Deltaproteobacteria bacterium. Next base: position 12,856 of record JAFDHG010000085.1, on the reverse strand, counting down.
CAGGGCAACGCTCCCGTAGAACGAAAGCAGCCCCGAGGCTGCCAGGGTCATGATAACTCCGACCGTGACGCTGCTGCTCTGCATCATGATGGTAAAGATGGTTCCGACCAAGACCCCTAAGAGGGGGTTGCCGTCGAACTTGATGAAGATCTCCCTGACCACTGGGGAATCCTTCAAGGGGCTCATGGCGCCCTTCATAATGGCAAGGCCGAAAAAGAGCATCCCAAACCCCATAATGACCTCTCCGATGGACCTCCACATGTTGCCTCTGGCAAAAAGCCGCAATCCCACCCCCAGCCCGATGGCTGGCAGGGCATAGTGGTGGATCTTAAAGGCGATGATCTGCGCGGTGATGGTGGTCCCGATGTTGGCCCCTATGATGATCCCAATGGCCTGATTCAAGGTCATGAGGCCCGCATTGACAAAGCTGACGGTCATCACCGTGGTGGCGCTGCTGCTCTGTATGATGGAGGTGACTGCAAGCCCTATAAAGGCCGCCACCACCCGATTGTTGGTGAGGGTCTCCAGGATCTTCCTCAGCCTGTCCCCTGCGGCCTTCTGGAGCCCCTCGGACATGAACCTCATCCCGATGAAAAAGAGCCCCAGTCCTCCGATTAGGCCAAAGATGAGTTCCTCGGTTCCCATAAAGGTCATCCCTTAACCCTTTCCTCGCTGATCACCTGCAGACCCTCTCTCATCAGAAGGGCTGCTGTCACCCCTGTCCCCTTCGCTACCTCACCGTCCCGTACGATCTTCTCCACCCCGCAGGAAGGACTCCTCTCCTTTAGGATGGCTGCCTCGGCCCTGGTCAACCTGGCGATATTTAGGGTCTGTTGCGCCCCCCGAAGGAAGTTTTCGGTAACGTCCTCCCCCTGTTCATTGACCACCCTACCCTTCCCTTCCAGGATCAGGAGACCATCTCCCTCCTCTATCGCTGCCTGTGGTCTAGGGGTAGGAAGTCCCCCCAACTGTTCCGGACAGATGGGGATGAAGACCTTCCCCTTCAATGCCCTCAGGACTGCGGGATCCCTCTTTTCCCCCCTGTCAAACCTGCACCTGACCCCTACCAAACAGGCGCTCACCAATACCCTTTTCCCCTTATACAACCTCCACCCCCTCCCCAGTGACGATCTCCCCTATAGAGAAGGCCCCCTCACCCAATTTCCGGGCCTTTTGGCAGACTTCTTCCGCCCTGGAAGACTCCACCACCATCACCATCCCCACACCATTGTTGAAGGTCCTCCACATCTCCTTCTCAGGGACTCCCCCTTTTTCTATCAACTTAAATATAGGGGGTATCTCCCACCCCCCTTTTTCTACCACCGCCTTACACCCAGGGGGAAGGATCCTCTGGATGTTTCCCGGCATCCCCCCACCGGTGATGTGGGCCATCCCTTTGATGTTAAAGTTCTGCAGAAGGGAGAGGATCGGCTCGACATAGATGCGGGTCGGTCGCAACAGTTCTTCCCCCAAAGTCGTTTCCAGGCCGGCGACCTTATCCTCCAGTCTCAATTTCATCTCCTCCAAGAGAACATTCCTGGCCAGGGAGTAGCCGTTGCTGTGCAGGCCCTGTGAGGCCAGACCGATGATCCTGTCCCCAGGAAGGACGGAAGTACCATCGACGATCTTCTCCTCCTCCACCACCCCGAGGGCAAAACCGGCCATCTCAACCTCCCTCTTTTTATAAAAGCCGGGCATCTCCGCTGTCTCCCCCCCCACCAAGGCACACCCCGCCTCCAGACACCCCTGTGATATCCCCTTCATTATCTCCACCCCCTTTTCTAAGTCAAGTTGGGAAGTGGCAAGATAGTCGAGGAAGAAGAGGGGGGCAGCCCCTGTCACCACCAAATCATTGACGCACATGGCCACCAGGTCTATGCCGATGGTGTCGTACTTCCCCATCATAAAGGCCACCTTCAACTTAGTCCCCACCCCATCGGTGGTGGCGACCAGCACAGGGTGCCTATAGGCCGATAAGTCTGGGGCGAAGAGGGCGGCAAAACCCCCTATATCCCCCTTCACCCCCGGCGTGAAGGTGCGCTGGGCCAAGGGTCTTATCAACTGCACAAACCTCTCCCCTGCTTCGATATCCACACCGGCATCTCTGTACAGCAAGGTCTTTTTCTTCATCTCCTTATTTGACGACCTATATAGCTTGATGAAAGCCAAATGTCAAAGAGAAATTCTCGCCAATTTTATTATGACATATCTTACTTTAAAATATGCTAATAAAAAGAGAAGGGTTGCCTTCCAAGATAAAACAAAGGTTACATTAAAAAATGCTTGACAAAAATTTCCTTGTATCTATAATACCACAGTTTATTTTATTAAACTTTTTTCTTTTTTAACAAAGACCTTTGAAAATAGGGGAAAAGATAAAAAGCCTAAGGCAACTAAGCTCCTTGACTCAGGAGGAGCTGGCCGAGAGGGCTGAACTGACAAAGGGGTTTATCTCGCAGATGGAGCGAGATCTCACCTCCATTTCCCTGGATAGTCTTATTCAGATCTTGGATGCCTTGGATATAGATCTATCCCAGTTCTTCAAGGAGATGGTGGAGGAGAGGATAGTCTTTAAAAAAGAGGACAAGATCAGGATTAAGAGGAATGGGGTAGCCGCCTTTGAACTACTGGTCCCTGGCTCTGCCAATAGGAGTATGGAGCCGGTCAAACTGACCTTGAAACCAGGGGAAAAGACAGAGGAAGAAGATCCTCACCCCGGGGAGGAGATGGGCTATATCATTAAGGGAAAGGTGAACATTCGATTGGGGGACAACTCCTACTGCGCTGAGGAGGGGAACTGCTTCTATTTTACGGCCAACAGGGTCCATCAAATTTTGAATGCGGGCCAGGGGGAGGCGGTGGTCCTCTGGATCACCTCCCCCCCCTCCTTTTAAATGGGGTTTTTGGGGGTGGGTGTTTCGACAACACCCAATCTTTAGACCTTTCACCATCAAAGCTTAAAAGGGGGGTGGATAATTGAATGCATTAGGAAGACACCTTTTGGCGGAACTCTTCGGGTGTGATGAAGGGGTCCTGAACAACAGGGAGGTGGTCGAAAAGATCATGAACGGTGCCGCCCTGGTGAGTGGGGCCACGGTAGTAGGAAGCGTTTTTCATCTCTTCAATCCCCATGGGATCAGTGGCGTGGTGGTGATTGCAGAGTCCCATTTCGCCATTCATACGTGGCCGGAGTTCCGGTATGCCGCCGTGGATATCTTCACCTGCGGGGATGAGGTGGACCCTTGGAAGGCCCATGACTACATCAAAAGGCAACTGAGGGCGGATTCGGTCTCTACGGTGGAGATGAGGCGGGGGGAGCTCGATCCCAAAAACGGCAGCTTGTTTCCCAGACCCCCTCTGGTCTTGACCGATTCAGGGCTCCTGAGGGTATAAAGTGGTATTTGGCGAGTTGCCAAAGGGTTTCTTCTTGGCCAGCGGTTCTGCAGAAGGTTATACTCCTCTAAATGCCTTTGATGGTGCCTTGATAAACGCCGGCATCGGGGGCCCAACTTATGGAAGTTGAGTGGCATTTACCTTGGTGAGGTCATCTCCGAGACCATCCCATTAAGAGATAGCGTTTAGGCCCATTTTTTAGGTTTCCTTAAATGATTTCCCTTCACAATGGATGGGAAGGGGAGCATATTATCCAGAGACTACTCACAACAGTGGTTTGCCACCCCTAAAATTATAGCACTAATCTTCAGCCAGCCTTATAGTCAACTATTAAGAGGAATCGTTCTAAAAAATGATTGAGTTGTCTGAATCAAAGACTATCCAGATAATAGAAGGTTGGGATATTGAGGAAAAAGCAATCTTAAATTGTGTCGGCAAGTATGGCACTCCTTTACTTATAGCCTCAAGAGAGATAATAAGAAGAAATTATAAACGCCTTAAAGATTGTTTGCCGCAGGTAGAAATTTTCTATGCCGTCAAAGCAAATCATCATCTCAAGATAATCAAAATCTTACAAGAATTAGGTTCAAACTTGGATGTAAGTTCTTTAGGTGAGCTGGAAATGGCCCTTTCGAGCGGTTTTGATCCTAGTCAGCTTATTTATACTCGTCCGATAAAAGATGAGGATGAGCTGATAATTCTCAAGAAGTATGGGATTAAACCTTTGGTTTTTGATAATGAAAACGAGTTGAGAAAAATATCAGTGCACTACCCTCACTGTGAGGTTGTCCTTAGAATCAAAATAGAAAACCCCTATTGTTTAATAAATCTTTCTGAAAAATTCGGTTGTGAGATAAATG
>JAFDHG010000085.1:0-8581 GCA_019308925.1 Deltaproteobacteria bacterium | reverse complement strand
AAGATCATGCCTTAAAGCCCGTTGGGTTAGCTTTTCATGTAGGGTCACAGACAACGGACCCTTCCCCATTTGTCAATATTTTGCCGAAAATCAAGTCTGTTGTTAATGAATTACTAGTGTTAGGTTTTGATATCTCTCTCTTAGATATTGGCGGAGGGTTCCCCTTGTTTCGTGAAGGAAGCTCTGTAAACATTGAAACTTTCTGTCGCCCAATAAAATCTGTGCTTGATAACTTTTTTCAAAATTTTAGGATTATTTCAGAGCCAGGTCGCTTTGTTGTTGGAAATGCTTGTTTTTTGGTCACTAAAGTCATTGGAAAGTCGATACGGAAAGGGATCATATGGTATTATATAGATGATGGGCTTTACGGTTGCTTTTCCGGAAAAATTTATGATAAAGCTGACTATCCTGCCCTTGCGTTGAAAAAGAGCGGGAACAAAGAGTACCCTTGTATGATCGCTGGTCCAACTTGCGACTCTTTTGACGTGATTTTTGAAAATAAATTATTGCCAGAGTTAAATGTGGGGGATTATCTCATATGTTCCTACATGGGGGCATATACATATAGCAGCGCGACAGATTTTAGTCTCTTGAGAAAAGCAGAATTAGTAATAATTGAGGAGGAAAAAGATGAGCTTAAGCTATAAACCATATTTTGAAGATCTTTGGGATTTCTGGTTTAGGGAGTTTCACAATGGCAAGGTAGGTATGGCTTATAAAGTTAAGGACATATTGTATAGCGGTAAATCAAAATTCCAAAAAATAGAGGTGCTCGAAGTTCATGAATACGGCAGGATGTTAATCCTTTATGGTTCTGTAATGTTAACAGAAAAAGATGAGTTTATCTATCATGAGATGATTACCCATGTACCTGTTTTCGTTCACGAGAATCCTAAAGACATTTTGGTAATAGGCGGAGGAGATGGGTGCGCTTTGAGAGAACTTTTAAAACATAAAGAGATCAAAGAAATTCATTTGGTGGAAATCGATGAAAAAGTAATCGAAATATCAAAAAAATATTTATCAAATATTTGTCAAAACAGTTTTAACGATTCCAGGGTTAAAATAATACCTGACGATGGATTTTACTATTTAAAAAAGTCAACCCAAAAATATGATTTGGTCATTTCAGATGCTCCTGATCCTCTACCTCCTGGTGATACTTTATTTAAAAAAGACTTTTTCCGACTTGTTAAGGAACATCTGAAAGATAAAGGAATATTTGTCTCTCAAACAGAATCACCCTTTTATCATGCTGACATATTTAAAACTACATATAAAAATCTGTCTTCGGTATTCAAAACAGTTCAAGTTTATTTGGCTTGGATACCAACATATCCCAGCGCTTTGTGGAGTTTTATGATTTGCTCTGATTTTTATGATCCCCTGAGGGATTTCAAAAAAGACAAATATAAAAAATATCTTGATGCAGGATTTAATACAAAATATTATAATGATAAGGTCCATTTTGCTTCTTTTGCTTTACCAAATTTTGTTGAAGAGATTCTAGGAAACGAAACCTAATAGTTTTGGACTGCGATCTTTAACATGGGGATGTTTCAATGCAAAGGGGAAAAGAAAAAGCAAGCGCAGTAAGAATCAGTTTGCTAGATGTAATGTATGGGGTAGTTCTTGCTTACGGCTTTGGATTTTTTGATAAGATTGAGAAAATAGATCAACATGTTCTTCTTATCCTGTTTGCGTATCTAATTATAGTTGTTGACTGGATTTATGTTCATAATAAATATGGGGATGGAGATTATGCAATTGATCTATTTGTATTAGATATTTTAATTCTTTTTACTATTTCCAGATTATTTGCACTTTCAATGAAAGATGATTATTCATGGTATTGGTTATGTATGAATATTCTGTTTGTTTTTCATATTATTTGGGATGTTTGTGCGGAAAAGAGAAGATTATTACATGGGTACAATTTTTATTGTTCCATAGGTGGCGATCTGATTGCAGCATTATTTTTTCTCATATTCTATTTTCTCTTTTTAGGAAACATATTACAGCCTACCATCTTCTTAAATGTAATAATGATCCTTAGTTACATTATCGCATGCTTAACCTGGTCTAAAAAGTTCTCTATAAAATTTAAAGCCCTCTTAATTCGTACTAAAAGGTTCTTTTTATCGAATTAAGATTTCTTGTCAAAATCTGCAATTTAGGAGAACTCCCCATGTTTGCCAATTGGGGATTTTCACTTAGCTATCCATGACAGATGAAAAACATCTTAACTTGCCATGAAGCGAGAACGCAGATAAGGATGAGGAAATAAGCGCTTTCACATCGGGAGTATGATGGACTACGATGTAATCATCATCGGCGCTGGGTTAGGGGGGTTGGTGTGCGGCGTCCTTCTTGCCCAGAAGGGGCTGCGGGTGGTCATCTTTGAAAAGAGGACCAAGGTAGGGGGGTGTTGCACCTCTTTCACGCGCAAGGGCTTTACCTTCGACCTCTCTGTCCAGTCCATCGGGGGGTGCAGGGAGGGGGGGAGGGTTTGGAGGTTGTTGGATGACCTGGGTCTAAGAGAAGGGATAGAATTTCTCCCTTTGGATCCAGGCCGCGAGTACTACTTCCCCGATCTGAAGATCCGCCAATACACCGATTTGAGCTCCCATGTGGAATACCTCTCCTCCCTTTTCCCCCAAGAAAGGGAGGGGATCAGGGGATTGTACCATATCTACCACTCACTCTCTGAGGAGATAGATCGCTTCCCCTACACCCTCTCCTGGTTTGATCCCTCACGTTTTGCCCGGGAGTTCCCCTTTACCTTTCAGTACCGGGACAAGACCCTCCAGGAATTGCTGGAGGCACTCATAAAGGACCCCAGGCTCAAGGCGATCCTGGGGGTGAGGAGCTCCTATGCCCTGCTCCCCCCCAGCAGGCTTTCTGTGATCGCCATGGCCTCTTTGGAGATGAGCTACCTGCAGGGGGGGGTGGCGGTTGTAAAGGGGAGAATGGAGGCCCTGCCCCAACTCCTGGCCAAGGGGTTTACGAGGTGGGGGGGGACGATTCAGACCCGGCAGGAGGTGAAGGGGATCATGGCCGAAGGGAGAAAGGCAATGGGGGTGCGGCTCAAGGAAGGAGGGGTGATTACTTCCAGGGTGGTGATCTCCAACGCCGATGCCACCACCACCTTCCTGAGGATGATCGGAGAGGAATGCCTTCCCCCTGGCTGGGCCAAGAGGTTGAAGGGGATGAGGCCCTCCTTTTCCTATTTTATCATCTATCTGGGGATGGAGGGGGAACTGGACCTTTCTTGCTCCAACAACGAGGTCTTCTCACACTACGATTTGGAGCAGGAGTATTGTTATCTGGAAGAGGGAAAGATCCCTTCTTCCCCTCCCTATTATCTCCTCGCCCCATCCTTAGTGAATCCCTCCCACGCCCCCAAGGGACATAGCACCTTGTGCCTTAGCTACAAGGCCCCCTACCGCTTATTAGGAGGGTGGGATGAGGGGATGAGGGGGGCCCTTGCCGAGCGGATCATCTCTCAGGCCGAGGAGATGGTACCCGACCTGCTTCAAAGGATCGTCCTGCAGGTGAGTTCCACCCCCTTGACCATCGAGAGGATGACTGGTAACAGGTGGGGGGCGGCCTATGGTTGGGCTCAGATCCCCAGACAGGCGGGGATATATCGGTTGAACAGGGTCTCCCCCATAGATGGGCTTTACCTGGCTGGCCATTGGACTGCCCCAGGAGGGGGGGTGGCCGCGGCCATGGCCTCGGGTCAGATCACCACCAACCTGATATGGGAGAGGTTGAAGGAGGAAGGATGAAGTTTCTCAGGGGCTGCCTCATCCCTATCATCACCATTGCATTGGTGATGGGGTGTGTACCTAAAAGGTTGCCGGAGGCAGAGATGGAGAAGGTTCCCCTTTCCCAGGCCCTTGCGGCGGCCCTCAGCAGATATCATGGGGTGAGCTCTCTTCAGGCCCGGCTCTTCGTCAAGGTAGAGGTGCGGGAGGAGTTACACCTCCTGCGGGGGGTCCTCCTCTATGAGAGGCCCGTCCGTTTGCGTTTGCGGCTCACCTCGACGCTTGGCGCGACGGTAGGGGAAGTGATCTACTCCGAAGGCCTCCTCCATATCATCCTGCCCAGTGAGAAAAAGATCTATATGGGGTGGATAGGCCAGGGGGACTCCCGGGGAGGAGATACCCTCATCCTCAAGATGGCCTATAAGGATTACCAGGAGATAGGGGGAGGGCGTTTCCCCACCCGCATCTACGGCGAGGTTGAGGGGAAAGGGATCAGGTTTGAGCTGAGGCTAAAGGGGCCACATGTCGACCTCCCCCTGCCGGAGGGGGCCTTTGTCCCCATCACTGCAGGATGGGAGGTTTACCCACTGGCGGACCTGAAGGGGCTCCTCTCCAAGACAGGGGTTGAGGAGGGGCCATGAAGATCAAGTTCATCGTCCCTTGCTGGCCCAAAGATAGCTTTTGGGATGTGATCACCTTTAAGTTCCCCCATTTGAGCACCACCCTGCTGGCCGCCCTCACCCCTGAGGGTCACCAGGTCTCCATTCACGATGAGGGGATCGCCCCTATAAATTTTGACCAAGAGTGCGATTTAATCGCTATCACCGCCATGACCCCCTTGGCCCCACGAGGGTATGAGATCGCCGAGGAATATCGGCGCCGGGGGGTGAAGGTGGTCATGGGAGGGATGCACTCCACCTGGCTGCCGGAGGAGGCCATCGCCCACTGCGATGCGGTGGTGATCGGAGAGGCCGATGAGATCTGGGTAGAGGTAGTCAGGGATGCGGCCAGGGGGGAGTTGAAGAGGTTCTACCAACAGGAGGGGCGTACAGACCTTGCCCGTTTACCCCTGCCCCGGAGGAATCTCTTGGACCCTCAAGGCTATTTCTTTGAGAACACCATCCAGACCACCCGAGGATGTCCCTTCGATTGCGAATTTTGCTCTGTGACGGCCATGTATGGGGGGACCTATCGAACCCGCCCCCTAGAGGAGGTGGAGAGGGAGGTCCGATCCCTGCGCAGGGCCCAGGCCTATATCTTTTTCGTCGATGATAACATCGTGGGCAACATCAGATACGCCCGTGAACTCTTCACCATGCTTTCACAGTATCGTCTGCGTTGGGTAAGCCAAGGTCCCATCACTATCGCCCAGGATGAGGAGTTAGTCCGCCTCATGGCAAGGGCGGGATGTCACGGGATGTTTATAGGATTTGAGAGCCTCAGCCCGGAGAACTTGAAGTTGATGGGTAAGAGGACCAACAAGGTGGAGCAATATGAAACGGGGATCAAGCAGTTACACGATCATGGGATCGGCGTTCACGCCTCTTTTGTCTTTGGTTATGACTACGACGACACTTCGGTCTTTGAGAAATTTTTGTCCTTTGCGCACAGGACCCGGATCGATGGGGCCTTCCTGCCTGTGTTGACCCCCTTTCCTGGGACCAAGATCTACCAGCGTTTGAAGAAGGAGGGGAAGATACTCACCGAGGATTGGAGCAGATATGACATGGCCACTGTAGTGTTCAGGCCAAAGATGATGACAGTCGATGAGCTTCAGGAGGGATTCTGGTGGGTCAACAAGGAGTTTTACTCCCTGCGCTCCATGGTGAGAAGGATCTTTCAGCCCTTTGCCATGCGCCGCAGCCTCATCATCTTCGGCCCCATGAACCTGGGTCATTGGCCTGCTGTACGTAAGGCCAAAAGGCATTTCTACCGGGAGGGGACCCCTTGTTGGAGTTCTTCTTAAAAAAGGCCCTTCAGCTCTCCTTACACCACCCCAAGCGGGTCTTGATATCCTTCCTTCTAATACTTGTCTTGGCCTTTCTGGTCACCGGAAGGTTGCGGTTTGAGACCGATTGGTTGCAACTGCTGCCCACAGACCGCGGGGCATTAAAGGTCTTGGTGGAGGATTTAAAAGGTTTCGGCCACCTGGAACATCTCTATATCCTCCTGGAGGGAAAGGAGGAGGCTGAATTGATCGAGTCCGCTCAGGGGCTGAGGAGGTCTCTGGCTGATTTGGAGATAGGGGGGACAAGGGCCTTCAAGCGGATCTTCCCGGGCATGGAAGGGGATATGCGAGGATGGAAGGAGGCCCTCGCTATCTATCTTCCCTATCCCCAGCTCTATCTCCAAGAGGAGGATGCCGAGGAGTTCAAGAGGAGACTCTCAGAGGAAAAGATCCTGGCGGAGATCCGCAAGGCCAAAGGTCTCCTTATAAGCTACCTTTCACCTGGATGGAGGGGCTTGATCGTCAGCGATCCTCTTGCAATGAGGGAGTTTCTGTTCAAGCGGTGGAGGGGGAAATCGCCCTGGGCCCCCTCCCTCATTGAAGGCTATCTCTTATCCCCGAATAGGAGGGCGCTTCTCATGGTGGCTGAGCCCTCTTTCCCCTCTGTTGCCTGGAGGTCCTCTCAGGAACTGGTACAAAGATTAGATGAGCTAAAAGGGACCTTCCCCGGAGTGAGGATCTCCTTTGTGGGCCCCCATACCATGACCGTCGGAAAGGCGGGGATCCTGCGCCACGACCTCTTGACCTCCTTTCTGGGCTCCTTTGCCATGGTGTTGGCCCTCTTTCTCCTCTCCTACAGGAGGTGGGTAACGCTGCTCTTTGTCGGGCTTCCCCTCATGGTTGGGGTCCAGCTCACCATGGGGGTGGCCTCGCTGTTCACAGGAGGGCTTAACCTCATCACGGTCTCCTTTGCGGCCATCATCGTGGGATTGGGGATAGACTTCGCCATCCATATCTACCATCGATATCACCATGAGCGCTCAGCCGGCAAGGGGTTGGACGAGGCAATGGAGATCACCCTTATGAGGACGGGGAAGGGGGTTTGGACAGGGGGGCTTACTACCATCGCCGCCTTCCTTACCCTGTTGCTGGCCCGCATCCAGGGGATTGTGGAGTTGGGGATCTTGGTCGCCTCGGGTCTCTTTTTCTGTCTGTTGACCATCTCCCTGGTGCTGCCCTCCTTCTTGGTCTGGGTGGAGAAAAAGGGATATCAATACACACCTCTAAGGGAGTGGGGTTTGGCTCGCCTAATCCCTTTTCTGAAGGCGCATTATCGCACTATCCTCATCATCCTTATATCCCTGGCCGTCTTCGGAGGATATATGGGAACAAAGGTGAGGATTATGGGGGGGGTGGAGGGATTTCGCCCCCGGAAGATGGAGGGGATGAGGGCCCTAGAGAGGATGCAGGAGGAGTTTGGGGGTGAAGGCAAGGGGTTGACCGTGCTCCTGGGGGGAGAGGACCTCGATCAACTCCTGCAACAGCAGGAGGCCATTGCCAAATCCCTCCAGGATAAATATGGGGAGGGGATCCTCTTTTGCTCCCACCTCGCCCAGTTCATCCCCTCTACTAATAGGCAAGAGAAGGTACTGGCGAGGCTGCGCATGGGGATGGACTATGAAAAGGCCGCAAGTTCCCTGAAGAGGGCCTTAGAGGCGGAGGGTCTTAACCCGGAAGTCTTCTCCCGGACACAGGAGATGTTGAAAAGGATAGCCCATAGGGAGACCCCCATCCCCCCGGCTGCACTCGTGCAGCGATTGACCCTAACCCCCCTGGCCGAGCCAATAGAGAGGTATGTGGTGCAGGCAAAAGGGGGATATAAATTGCGACAGGAGATCCGATTCGATCCAGCAAGGGTCGATCCCCTGCAACTGCAAAGGGCGATAAAGAGGATTGTGCCTCAAGCCGAGTGCACGGGCCTAGAACTCGTCGCCCTTCAGCTCCAGGGGATGGTGAAGAGGGATTTCACCCTCCTGGCCCCCCTTGCCCTATCTCTGGTGCTGCTGTTGCTCTTCATGCACTTTAAAAGACCCCTATGGGTGGGGATGGCCCTGTCCCCCTTGCTGGCTGGGGTGGCCTACATGCTGGGAATAAGCGCTCTTCTGGGGATGGAACTTAACCCAGCCAATGCAGTGGCAATCCCCTTGATCCTCGGCATAGGGATTGACGATGGAATTCATATCGTCCATCGATATCGCGAGGGAAGGGACATAGGGGAAGCAGTCAGGTATACTGGCAGGGCAGTCGTCATGACCTCATTGACCACCATGGTGGGTTTTGGCTCCCTGAGCACTTCCCACTTCCCCGCCCTTTCCTCCCTGGGCAAGCTCGCGGTCATCGGGATCGGCGCTTGTCTGCTCACCTCCCTTTTGTTGCTACCATCTCTGATCGTGGCGATTGGTGAGAAGGGAGGACGCGAGAAAAGGAAGTCTTAACCTTCGTTCTCATAAGATCAAAAGTTCGAAGCTGACGGCTGATTGCTGACGGCTGAACGCTTACAACAAACCTTTTCCTTGCCGTTTCAATAGCACAAATACTGGAGTTTCCTGACTTTTTAATATAGAAATTGTTATTGTGTAATAGTATCAATATGTTGAAGATAGAGATATCTGGAATCCCCCTTTTTTGAGTTTTAAAACAGTGATCTAAACATTTCAAATACTTAGGAAAGTTTCTTTCCTCAAAAACATATAGAAACTCCTATAATCATGAAAAACTCAGGAAACTCCAGTAAGATAAATACTTGACACTACTAATTATTTATGTTTAAATTTTCTATATATTAGATAAAAAGAAAAACAAA
>JAFDHG010000084.1 GCA_019308925.1 Deltaproteobacteria bacterium | reverse complement strand
TCAGTTATCAGGGGAGGAGGGCCTCTTATCCCCTCGCTTCAGAGCTTTCGCGGTGACCCTTTCGGGGTTCGCAGGCGGGGAATACTTGCCCCTTCCCCGCTCTAAAGGCGGGGCTTTCCCCTTCCTGCTCTCCCTCGGTGGGTGCCCCACCGCTCCCAGCAACTTCGCTCGGGGACAAGAGGCCCTTTGAAGCCCATCCCCCCAAGACTGAAGGATTACGGGGATGGGCCCTTTTCTCCTTGACATGGATGGAGGGGGTATGATATGAAATTTTACCGTCAAAATAAACAGTTATAAAAAATGGCTGGGTGATTTTTCAGCCTTCAATTACACTGTCGACCTCCCTTCAGGGGGCGAAGCCCCCTGAAACCCCTGGTGAGGGAGATTCCTTAGTGGAATCCCCTCCCCTGGTGGGAGGGGATCTTTTTCCTGGAAGCTTTGGGGGTCTGGGGGCCAAAGGCTCCCAGAGAGACAGGTCTTCGACCTGCCTGATATTTTCAGGGGGCGGAGTGAGTGTAAACCCTCCCGAGGGTTTAATAACCATTTGTTGTTATAGGGACTTAAGGGTGAAAGGGGGGAAAGAGAAAAGGAGTAAGGAAAGGGGAAATTTTTTGTATTCCCTGAAATTGACCGTGCCCCTGTTGATCCTGCTGGCGGCGCTGTCTGTCATCGGGACCATCATCCCCCAAAACGCCTCCGAGCACCAGTACCTCCGCCTCTACAGTAAAGAGACCTATTACGTCCTCAAGGGCCTCGGCCTTCTGGATATGTACCACTCATGGTGGTTCATCGGGGCGCTGGTCCTTTTGGTGATCAACCTGACCGGCTGTTCCTTGAAGCGCCTGCCTGCCCTCTGGCAACAGGTACGCGAGACCAAGAAGGGCTACGCCAGATTGGGGACCTACCTCACCCACCTGAGCGTGCTCCTCATATTATTGGGTGGCCTGATCGGGGCCGTGTGGGGCTTCAGGGGGTATGTGGAGATTGCGGAGGGGGAGACCGTGAAGGGGATCTTCCTCAACTCGCCCCAAAGGGTGAAGAGACCGCTGGGGTTTAAGGTGCGATGCGATGCATTTCATGTGGATTTCTACCCCGATGGTTCCCCCAAAGAGTATGTCAGCACCCTCACCTTTATGGAAGGGGAAAAGGTGGCCCTCGATCATGTGCCCCTGCGGGTGAACCATCCCATAACCTATCGAGGCCTCACCTTTTATCAGGCCTCCTATGGGATAAGCGATCGCTCCTCAAAGGCCATCCTGGAGGTAAGAAAAAGAGGAGGCAGGGAGGATTCCATCACCATGAAGCTCGGCCAAGGGCAGATAAGGCCCATCCCTGGTACTCAGTCCCAGATCGGTTTTATGAAATATCGGGCCAAGGTCCATGATCTAGGGGAGGCGATCCTGTTGGTCCTCTTCAGCCTCCACTCCCCCCCGGAGAGCTTCTGGCTTTTCAAGCGCTTTTCCGGGATTGAGGGCTGGCAGGTGGGGAATTTTGTCTTTGTCTTTAAAGATTTAGAAAAGAGATATTACACGGGGATCCAGGTCACCCGCGACCCCGGCGTGCCTATTGTCTGGGTGGGGTTTACACTCCTAATGATCGGGATGGTGGTCACCTTCACCCTTCGCAGACCACAGAAGAGGCAGCCATCTCAGGAGGACTAGGTGCCAAAGGAGGTTATGGTCATCGTGCTGGCGGGCAACGGGATCAACTGCGAATATGAGACCGCCTATGCCTGCAAGCTAGGAGGGGCAGATAGGGTCGACATAGTCCACATCAATGAGCTCCTCTGGGGGGAAAGGAGCCTAGACGACTATCACCTCTTCTGCCTCCCCGGGGGGTTTCTGGATGGGGATGATCTAGGGGCGGCCAAGGCCTGCGCCAATCGTTTCCGGCACGCCAAGGTAGCCACCACAGGAGAGAGGTTCTGGGATCAGATGATGAGATTTATCCAAAAGGGGAGGTTGATCCTGGGGATCTGCAACGGTTTTCAACTCATGGCCAAACTGGGCCTGGTACCTGCCCTGGGAGGAGGATATGGTGAGCAAACGGTGACCCTGACCTTTAATGATTCAGGTCGCTTTGAGGATCGATGGATCCATCTTAAGGTCAATTCCCATTCGCCATGTGTCTTCACCAAGGGGTTGGAGAAGGTCTATCTACCAATCAGACATGGCGAGGGGAAATTCCTGCCCGCCAGCACATCGATCATGGGGCAGCTCAAGGAGAAGGGGTTGACCTGTCTGTACTATACTGATGAGAGGTATCAAGGGTCGACTACAAAGTACCCCTTGAACCCCAACGGCTCTGTGGAGGGGGTGGCAGGGATATGTGATGAGACGGGGAGGCTCTGTGGGCTCATGCCCCATCCCGAGGCCTACGTCCATCGGACCCATCATCCTAGATGGACCAGAGAGGAGCTACCTGAGGAGGGGGCAGGTGTCGCCTTTTTTAGAAATGCCGTGGAGTATATCAGGGGAAATTTACTCTAAGTAACATAACATACTAAAGGTCTTTGGCCGGAAAGGGGGTAAAAGGGTGAACAAATCTGAGCTCGCTCTAGAGGTAGCCAAGAGGGCGAAAGTAAGTCAAAATGTGGCCAAGGTGGTGGTTGAAGCCGTCTTTGAGGAGATGGAGGAGGCCATGCGAAAGGGGGAACGGATCGAGATCAGGGGATTCGGGAGTTTTGTGATCAGAGATTATGGTACTTATCAAGGCAGAAATCCCAAGACAGGAGAAGCGGTACGTGTCTCCCCCAAAAAACTCCCGTACTTCAAGGCGGGCAAAGAGCTGAAAGAGAGGGTAGACCACTAGGGGCAAAAAGGCTTTGAGGGAGGAATATCAAGGGGTAGTAATGGTTCAGACTGTTGCTACCCCTCCTCAACGCCAAAACTCCCCTAAGGTCTCTTTCACCGTTTCCACGACCCCCCGAATCCGGGGGTATCCTCTTCCCTCTTTCTGTTCCCATTCGCCTCTGTCTAATGCGACCTTACCCGCCATCACGTTCACCATCTCCCTTACAGAACGGGCCAGGCCTTCCAGGTTGTACCCCCCTTCCAAGGTGATAACAAACCTCCCTTCACACACCGTTTGGGCAATATCCATGATGATGTTGGTGAGGCGGGCAAAGCCCTCTTCAGTAACGTCCATCCCCCCCAAAGGATCCTGAAAGTAGATGTCGAAGCCAGCTGAGACCAGAATCAGTTGCGGCCTATACGTCAAGGCAATGGGTCGGAGGATATGATTAAAGATATTGGCGTAATCAGTGTCACCATGGCCAGGGGATAGGGGAACATTGACTGTGTATCCCCGTCCTTCACCCTCCCCAATCTCGGTATAGTGGCCAGTGCCGGGATAGTAGGGGTATTGGTGGGTGGAAAAGTAGAGTACCTGGGGGGTTGAGTAGAAGGTCCTCTGGGTGCCGTTGCCGTGATGAAGGTCCAAATCGGCGATGAGGACCCGTTCTAAACCATACTTCGAGAGGGCGTATTTGGCACCGATGGCAACGTTGTTGAAGATGCAAAAACCCATGGCCCGATTCCTCTCGGCGTGATGTCCAGGGGGCCTCACCAAGGCGAAGGCATTATCCAGGTCCCCCATCACCGCATCAATGGCCGCCAACAGGCCGCCCGCAGCCAACAGAGACACTTCATAGGTCTTAGGTGAGACCACAGTGTCGGGATCGAGATGCCGCATGGGACCCCCAGCAGTGGCGGCGATTCTATCCACATACTCCGGGTCATGGACAGCGGTGATCTCCTGGCGTGTCGCTTCTCTAGGGGTAATCTCCACAAAGGGCCCCTCCAGTTCATCCAAGGCCTTATAGATATGGACCAACCTATCCGGGTTTTCCACGTGATAGGAACCGGTCTCATGTTCCAAGTACCTTTCATCCCTTACGATGCCCGTTTTTGCCATGAGAGCTCCTTAATGAAAAAAGGGTTCTAGGATTCCAGGGGTCAAGGATTCTAGTGTATTTCCCTTGACCACTTGAACCCTCGACCCCTTGACCCCTGTTTTTTATACTATCCCCCCATCCACCACTATAGTTTGCCCGGTGATATAGTCAGCCCAAGGGGAGGCGAGAAAAAGCACGGCCCAGGCCACCTCCTCGGGCCTCCCCACCCGCCCCAGAGAGGTGGACCGGACGATGGCCTCCACCCGCTCACGGGCCAACTGAGTGATCATATCCGTCTCGATCAGGCCTGGGGCTACGGCATTCACCTGGATGTTAAAGGGCCCCAATTCCCTGGCCAAGGCCTTGGTGAAGGCGATGATCCCCCCCTTGGCGGCGGCGTAGTTGACCTGCCCAGCGGTCCCGATGATCCCACTGACAGAGGAGATGTTCACTATCTTTCCCCTCTTTTGGGGGATCATCTTGCGCACCACCGCCCGACAACAGAGATATACAGAGGTGAGGTTGACCTTCAATGCTTCCTCCCAATCCCTCTCCCCCATCAACATGAGAAATCCATCCTTGATCATGCCAACGTTGTTCACCAGGATATCTATCCGCCCTCCCTCCTTTTCCACCTGGTTCATCATCTTGGTCACCTGGGTGGAATCAGTGACGTCTGCCCGATAAGGGATCACCTCTCCTGGGGCCCTTTGGGCATCCCTGACGGCATCCTGTGCCGCTCCCTCATCCCAGGAGTAGTTCATGAAGACCCGGCAACCCCTCTGTGCCAGTAGGAGACAGATGGACCTCCCTATCCCCTTGGAACCCCCGGTGACTATGGCCACCTTGCCTTGAAAGTCCATGCTCCCCTTTCCCTCACCTCAGGGGGTGCATCCGCGGCCTCTTCATCCGGCTGACCAGCTCCCAGAGCGGGCCCCGAACGCCGAACTTGCGGATTCCCTCCATAAGCTGAGGGGAGATATTTATCTCTAAACCAGGAACGATCCAGCCCCGGCGCTGCATGGCCCCCTCGGTGACGAGCTCGATGAGCCTCTCGGACCCGATCAGCGGGGAGATATAGAACTTGGGCTCTAAGAGATCGTCACCCATTTGGATCATCCCCTCCTGCACGGCGATCTCCTGCAGGGGGGTATGGGGATAGATCCTGATCCCCAACATGGCGATCACCGCCGTAGGGGTCAAGCAATCCATGAGGTCAAAGGTCTCTTGCAGGCTCCCCTCATCCTCCCCTGGACCCCCCAAGAGGAGATAAAGGGCAAAGTTCAGCCCCGCTTCCCGGCAGAGCTGGCAGGCGCGTACGATGTCCCCTACCCCAAATCCTTTTCCGTAGTTTGCCAATATCTGTGGTGAGCCCGAGTCAACCCCCAGCTCCACCCCCTCGCACCCCGCCTTGATCATCAATTCAATGATCTCAGGGGCCAGAAACCGGGGATTGACAAAGGCCGTCCACCTCACCTTCACCCCCTGGGCTATCATCTCGCGGCAGAACGCCTCTGTATAGTCGGGGGGATAGTTAAAGATGCCATCGACGAAGTAGACATAGTCCACCCCCTGATCCGCCTGGAGCCCCTTCAGCTCCCTTACTACCACATGCACATCCCTCAACCTCACCTTCCTCCCCTCCAAAAGGGGATAGGTGCAGTAGATACAACCAAAAGGGCAACCCCTCTTGGTCTGGAGGTTGGCCATCCCCCCCTCTTTCAAATATCTCCGGTTGTCCAAGACACCCCTGTCCGGGGCCCCCAGCGACTCCAAAGGAAGGGGGGGAAGGTACTCATCCCTCCCCTTGATCAATACCCCGGGGATCCCATGGGGGGAACCCCCTCCCTCCCAGCTTTGGGCCAGCTTGACCATGCTCCTTTCTCCCTCCCCCACAATCCCGAAGTCCACATCCAGGTGTTGCATCATGGGGAGGGGGGTCAGGGAAAAGCCGGAGCCACCGATGACGAGGGGGGCAGAGGTCCGACGGCGCAGTATCCCCACCGCCTCCTCCAGCTCCGGCAGGTAGGAGACAGAAGGGGGATAGGTGAGGTTGTCCAGATTCCTCAGGGAGATACCGATCAAATCAGGGGGGAAATCCTCCAGAATCTGGACCAAATCCCCTTCAGGGTCTGAGGAGAAGCAGAGATCCACACCACGGACGTCATGCCCCTCTGCCTTGAGGGACCCGGCGATATAGGCGAGGCCCAGCGGGGCTACAGGATAGGGCATCCTCTCCCTGTTGGCCGAGATCAACAAGATCTGCATCCCCTAAACCCTCATAAGGGTCTACTCTCACCTCCGCCTATGTAAAATACGATAGGTCTTTGACCTATCTCTCTGGGGGCCATTGGCCCCCAGACCCCCAAAAAGGAAAAATACCTTATTAGGGGTTTCAGGGGGTGAACCCCCCTGAAGAGACGACCTAAAGGTCGTCAAGGAGGCTAGGATTCGAGGGGTCTAGTGATGTGCCTATGGCACATCTTTACCGTGAATGAATTCACGGTAAAGAAAAACACAAAAGGTGTGATTAGTCAAGGAAGTTCGACTTCAGTACAGGACAGGAAGGATAGAGGGATTCAAAATTAAGGATGGTACTTCACTCTATCTCACCATAAGGCTTGGCAGAAAGAGGGCGATTTGAGGAAACATAATCAAGATGATATTGCATACAATCAAGGCCCCGAGTAAAGGGAGTATCCCCCTAAAGATGGTCTCCAGGGGGACATCTTTGGCCACCCCACTGACCACATAGACATTTACACCCACCGGCGGAGTGATCACCCCCATCTCTGTGATTAAGACAATGACAACCCCAAACCATATGGGGTGATAACCTAAGCTCACGGCAACGGGGAAGAAGATGGGGATGGTGAGCATGATCATCCCCAGGGCATCCATAAAGCACCCACCGATGAGATAGATAAAGACAATCACCCCCATGATGGCCCATGGAGGTAATGGGAGCCCGGCCACCCAATCTGCCAGGATATAAGGGATCCTGGTCACGGCCAGGAAATGGCCGAAGACCGTCGCACCTGCAACGATTACCAGGACCATACAAGAGATGCCCACGCTCTCCCAAATGGCCGCCAAAAACTGCTCCCAGTTTATCTGTCTCCTACCTATGGCGAGCATAAGGGTGATAAAGGCGCCAGCGGCCCCCGCCTCAGTAGGGGTAAAAAAGCCCTTGAACAAACCCCCCATGACCAGCCCAAAGATGAGCAACATCTCAATGACCCCTGAGAGGGATCGCAACTTCTCCTTGAGGCTCGTCTTGGGGCCTGGAGGGCCCAGCTCTGGTTTTAGACGGACGCGGGTATAGATGGTTAACATAAAGAGGGAGGAGAGGAGGATGCCTGGAAGGATACCAGCGGCAAAGAGCTTACCTATGGACTGTTCGGTCATGATGCCATAGACGATAAATATCACACTGGGGGGGATGAGGATCCCCAAGCTGCCGCCCGCAGCGACAGTGCCGGTGGCCAGCTCTGTGCTATACTTGTACCTCTTCATCTCTGGCAGGGCAATCGTGGCCATGGTAGCTGCGGTGGCATTAGTGGACCCACAGATGGCGGCAAAACCCGCGCATGCCCCAATGGTGGCCATGGCCAGACCACCTGGTAAATGCCCCAAAAAGGTATATGTAGATTCATAGAGCCTGCGACTTATCCCGGCATGGAAGGCGATCTGCCCCATAAAGATAAAGAGGGGTACCACGGTCAAACTATAAGAGCCAAAGGTAACGTAAATATCTTTGGCAAAAATCCTCAAGCCCCCCTCCAGGGAGACCAGATAGCTAAATCCTACGAATCCCACGAAGGCCATCACAAATCCGACCGGCATACGAGAGAACAGGAGAATGATAAGGATAACCAGGCCGATCAGTCCCACCGTTGTTGGATCCATCTCCCTACCCCTTATTAACCAGAATGAAATTTATTGCTGAAAAGAAGACTAGGCCACGATAAAAGAGGGCTCATTCCTCCCACCTGTACCAAGCCTCTGCCCCCCTGGTCATCACCAGCAGGAGGTCTACTAAAATGACCATACAGACAGTGGCGGCAGAGAAGGCAATTCCATAGAGTACAGGGAAAAAGGGTATTTGTAGGGTCAATGACACCTCCCCTGCGGTCCGCAAGTCATTGCCATATCTTACACACTCCCAGGCGAGCACGGCAAACAATACGAGGCTCAGCAGATTCGTGATCAGGTAGATGACTTCCTGGACCCGAGGGGAAAACCTCGTGACCACCACCTGCACAGCTACATGGCCTCGGTCGATGGTGGTCTGGGCCATGGCAAAGCCAGCCACCACCGCCCCTGAAAAGCCCACGATCTCATAGGTGCCGAGGATGGGATGCCTGAAAAGCCGCAAGACGATATCCGCACTGGTGAGGAGCATCATCCCGACCAAGCTCCACCCCGCCACCCAATTGATTATCCGAGATGACCCGCGGGTCAACCTGATAAAGCCCGTCATGTTTTGCTCCGTTGAATGAATCAGGGGTCACCGCAGCCCTCCTTGAGGAACTGACAGCGACCCCTTTTCCGTCCTATCCTTTATTTGCTGTATTTTTTGATCAATTTCTTTATTGTCTTTACGTACTTCTTCCCGGGCAACCCCTTGCCCTCAGCCTTCTTTGCATACTCATCCAAAACCGGCGCAACAGCCTTTGCCCAGCGGGCGCTC
>JAFDHG010000083.1 GCA_019308925.1 Deltaproteobacteria bacterium | reverse complement strand
TTATATAAAATCAAGAAAAAAGATGTATTTATCTCAAAAAGTTACACTATGTACTTTAACAGTTTTTCTGCCCGCAAGGTATTGATTTTATTGGATCGAGGGTGCTAAAATATTACCTTTCGTGTCAAACTTGGGATATATACTGATAAAAAATCTGGAAAAAAAGGAAAAAGCGCGATCAGAAATCGTAAAAGAGTTAGTTGAAAAATTTGGAGAAAAAACCCCTGATGTGAGAACATTCTATAAAAAGGAGGAATAGAAATGGCTGAGAAAGAAAGATTGGATATGTTTTGCTACCAATGTTCTCAGACTGCAAGAGGGACAGGTTGCACTGTAAAAGGTGTGTGTGGGAAGGAACCCACGGTCGCCCGTTTGCAAGACAACCTGTTAATTGCTACGAAAGGGATGGCAGCCTATCTCTACCATGCGAGGGAGCTGGGATATACTGATACCGAGATAGATGCATTTTTGGAGCGAGTCTTTTACTCTACCTTCACCAACGTCAACTTTGACGTCGAAGATCTCATTAGGCTGGCCATTGAGGGCGGCGAGATGAATGTGAGGACAATGAGGCTTCTCAAAAAGGCCCACATTGAAACTTATGGAGAGCCGGAGCCCACTGAGGTACAAACTGGGACGGCCAAGGGGCGTAGTATCATTGCCACCGGACACGGCCTGAAAGCACTTGAAGAATTGCTCAAACAAACAGAAGGAACTGGGATAAATGTCTATACCCATTCAGAACTTTTGCCCGCACATGGATATCCGGGTCTAAAAAAGTACAAGCATCTGGTTGGTAATCTGGGGATATCGTGGAGAGATCAGAGAAATTTATTTTCTAGGTATCCAGTGGCAATCCTTGGAACCTCAAATTGCGTCCTAATACCCAGGGAGGAGTATAGAGACAGAATGTTTACCACCGGACCTGCGCGCCTACCTGGTGGGCAACATATTGCTGGATACGACTACATTCCAGTGATAAAGAAAGCGAAATCGTTGCCGGAACTCGAGGAGAAGCCTGGCGATGTTGTACTTCCTACAGGGTTTTCCAAATCCGTAGTTCTGTCCCTAAGAGACAAGATCAAGCAACTGGTGGAAGCAGGTAAAATCCGCCGCTTCTTCCTTGTTGGGGGCTGTGATTCACCGCTCAAGAAAATGGGGTATTATACTGAGTTTGTACGAGGATTGCCACAAGATACAGTTGTCTTAACTCTTGGCTGTGGTAAGTTCAGGATCAACGACCTGGATCTTGGTGAAGTTGAAGGTATCCCAAGACTGATTGATCTGGGACAATGCAACGACTCGATTGTTGCCATTGACATAGCCACTGCTCTTGCAGAGGTATTTGACGTAGGAATCAATGAACTTCCCTTGACAATAGTCTTGAGCTGGATGGAGCAAAAAGCTGTTGCTATCCTTTGGAGTCTGTTTGCACTTGGGATCAAGGGTATATATCTGGGTCCCATCGTCCCTGCCTGGGTGAATGACGACATTCTGAAGGTTTTAAAGGAAGAATATGATTTAAGACTTATCGGGAACCCGGAAGAAGATATAAAGCAGATATTAAAACAATAAAAGGAGGTAAAAGGTAAATGTAGAAGGGTTCAAGGCCTTCTGCGCGCTTGCCTACTGCAATATCCACGGTGTGTGGGAGAACTGTATAGAAGTTTAATGAAAAAGGAGCTCGACGATTAAGAATCAAAATCCTTGATAGGAGGTGTATGAGATGACAAAGAGATTACAGGTTTACAAATGTGAAATCTGCGGGAACATCGTGGAGGTTCTCCATGAGGGCAAAGGGGAGCTAGTGTGCTGCGGGCAGCCCATGAAGCTCTTTAAGGAAAATACTGTGGACGCCGCCCTGGAGAAGCATGTGCCGCTGGTGGAAAAGACTCCAAGCAGCGTTAAGGTGAAGGTAGGAAGCGTTGCCCACCCCATGGAGGAAAAGCACTACATCGAATGGATCGAGGTGATCGCCGATGGAAAGGCCTACCGCCAGTTCCTGAAGCCAGGGGAGGCACCAGAAGCCATATTCGACATCACAGCAGAGAAGATCGAAGTCCGTGAGTACTGCAACCTGCACGGATTGTGGAAGGCTTAAGTAAAACAATCACAAAAACGGGTGAAGTGGGTCACTCGGATTGAGTTGTCGTACAAACCTTACAGAGGCTATCGTGAAAGACGGGGATACGATAACGAGGCGGACGTGAAAAAGTAGCCCCAGCATCCTCAAGTTATCGGAAGGCCTATTTTTTAGTTTCGGTCCTCATCTTTTCTGCCAGTTCCCTTATCTCTACCAAATCCTTTTTCATCTTGGCAAATCCATACCAGGTGGAATAGTCATAATTAATATGGAAGGCCCCCTGGAAGGTCTTCATCCGATGATCCATAAACATCTCATAGAGGATTTCTTCTATTTTGGTATTCACATCATAGAATGTCAAAAGATCCGGATAGGGGGGATAATCAGGCCGCTTCTTGATGATTCCATCTTTATAGAGGCCAGCTACGGTTTCAATCGCCTCGGCAAAGAGCTTGTCGGCTTCTTTTACCATAAGGTCGGCATTTTTCATATTCTCGTTGACAAAGTTGGGGGTATGACACTGCTTACAGACATCAGTAAAGCGCTTCCTTTCAACCTGGAATTTATCCTTGATCAATCGTGCTACCTTTCCGGCTTTGACCACATCCAGGCGGGGAGTGGGCTTTCCCTCTGGATCCAAGACACCCAATCCCTTGAGTATAGTGACACGATAGCCCATCCATTCGGCGTCATCCTCCGGGAGTCGAACGGCAAGGAACCCCCATGCTGAAAACACCCGGTGATCCCCATTGGGCATATGGCAGGTTTGACATTTAGGCGCTCGGTCCCTATTTTTTGGATCAATGGCCCGGTTCATCAAATAGATAACCCCGTGTTTGGCACCGGACCACATCTCCCACTGGGCATGGTCAAAGCCCATGTGGCAGGTCATACAGGCCTCCGGCTCAGAGGCCTCGGCCTTAGAGAAGGCATGGCGAGTATGGCAGTTCTGGCAGTCCATCCCGTAACGGTAGTATCTTCGACCCTTGCTCTCCCTCGCTTTTTCGTTCGTCAAGCCTAAGGTGTGGCAACCCCCGCACCCCTTTTGGCCCTCGATAAAGGCCTTTGGTTGCATGTGGGTATAGGGCATGGCTTGAAGGGCGATTAACCCCAAGGCATGTTTCCCTGAAAGGTATTGTTCAGCCTGTTCAGGATGGCATTCCTGGCAGGTCTTAATGGTAGGTAGTTGCGCCTTTTTCACGTCATTGGCACTTTTATGTGCGCTGCCGTGACATGCCGTACAGGTCATGGTCTCGGCCATCTTGCCCCGATTGAAGTCCTTTACCAATTTTGGGGATATCTTTGCATGACACTTTTCACACTTTGATGGCTTTGCCAGCGCAATATGTGTCCCCAAAAATATCCAGGCTACAAGGCATAGAGCACATATCCATAAAGTCTTTTTGGCCATGTCTGCCCTCCTTTCAAAACTGATAAGTTCGTAGTTACCACCGCCAGGGTGATATGACAAATATGAAAAGGAGGACCGTAATCTTAATAAATCCCATTTTCATTATCGTCGATCCTTTGTAAGTTACCGTATCTTGTCTATGACAATGCTGATATCCTAATAATAACTGGCGATCTCAGGAGGTATGCACATGGCAGGGAGGATATTGTAAAATCACTCCTCCCAATGGATACATTCAACCGGGCATGCCTCTATTGCCTCTTCGATAAGGTCTTCAGGGCCTTCTTCCGGCTCAATGACCTCTGCCTTCTCCGTTTCTTCATTGAGCTTAAAGACTTCTGGGCATATCTCTTCGCAAGTACCACACCCAATACATTCCTCCTCATCTATGGAAACCCTACGACCCATTGAAACCTCCTTTTTTAAATCTTTCGAAACAGAAAACCCCTAAAGCGTCCAAAATATACAAACTGTCATCTTCAAAGTCAACGATAAACTTTTCAGTTCAGGCCACCAATCTCTCCCTTTCCAGGACCTCACCCCTGGTGCCGATTACCACCTGATCCATGGGAATCTCTTTGCTTGCCAACTCCATCCCCTTTTTGATGATCACTGCTAGGGCTATTTAATGGTGCTATTTGAGAAATACGCTCCTGGCAAGCTCACTGCCACTTTTGGTGAGAAAGGCCCTATCGATTAGGGCGGTCAGGCTCTCTCTGTCTCTGGGCGCTTCCTTCTGTTTCTCCTCCAAATTGACGATGAGGTCGGCATCATAGACCACCTTGAAGTTGGTGCTCTCTTCTACCCTGGGATGATGGTGGTGGCCGATGATGTCACACACCTCCTCTATCAACTCTCCCTTTGCCCCAAGCTTCTTCAGAATATCACGGGCAATCGGTGGGCCTTCCTCTTCCTGATACCGGGCCGCTGTGCTCTGGTGCTTTCGCTCTGCCTCCTTGATCCCGATATCGTGGAGGTATGCGGCTGATAAGATGACGGCCAGATTGGCACCTTCCTCCTTCCCGATCTGTTCAGCGTATCTGGCAACCTGAATGGCGTGGTTAATCCGTTTGAAATCCCGTTTAAAATAGCGCTTCATCTCGATGGCCACCCGATCCTTAAAAAGGTCTTCCCTCTGGGCCAGAAGTTCAGGGGGAAGATTCCCTAGGCACTGCTCGGCATATAGACAATAAGTGGCACAGCCGAAATCCATCTTTGGGTTTACGATCTTATGCCCGCAATTTGGGCACTTGCGGGTAGGATCAATCTTGAAGAACTCTACCTCGTACCCACACTTAGGACACTCGACATCAAAGATATCATCTGGTCCCCAATAACGGGTGTCCTGCCCCGGACATCTCATTGGCTTCCTCCTTTGAGAAATGATGATGGTTTATTACTATCGGACTTCGCTGAAATATGCTTTGACTTAGGTCAAGGGATAATGTTATTTTTTATCACTCGGGGAAATTGCCATGGATCTGATTGAGCATATTGCTGCCATTCCCCCTTTTGAAGGTCTCCCCCGTGAACAGCATGAGGATCTGGCCAGGATAGTGGTAGATCGCTCCTATAAGCGGGGCCAGATCATCTTTTCCGAGGGGGATGTGGGAGCAGGCTTTTATGTGGTCATCTCGGGCAGGGTGAAGATCTTCAAGCTTTCCCCCGATGGCAAGGAACAGATCCTCCATATCTTCGGCCCGGGGGAACCCTTTGGTGAGGTATCGGTATTCGCAGGCCAACGATTTCCGGCCCATGCCGAGGCCCTAGAGCAGAGTCGGGTCTTCTTTTTTCCTCGAGACGCCTTTGTTGAACTCATCAAGAAGGATTCTTCCCTGGCCTTGAACATGCTGGCAGTTTTGTCCCGGCGTTTGCGCAGGTTCACCCTTCTGATCGAGGATCTCTCTCTCAAAGAGGTGCCAGGGAGGCTCGCTGCTTACCTCCTTTACTTGAGCGAACAGAGAGACAGATCCAAAGACCTGGAGTTGGATATCCCCAAGGGCCAACTGGCGAGCCTTTTGGGAACCATCCCCGAGACCCTCTCGCGCATCCTCGCCAAGATGATCCGGCAAGGTTTGATCCAATCGGACGGCCCCCGTATCAGGATACTGGACCGCCAGGGCCTGGAAGAACTGGCTATGGCGGAAAGACGCCTGAACCCAAAATCCAGAAGGCTAACAAAAACCTAGCGTGAAATTGATAGGGGGCCAAGACAAGATAGGAGGAAGGGAAGGGAATGCGTACCTCATGGCGTATCTTTGAGATATTTGGCATCGAGATCAGGATTGACTCAAGCTGGATCATTATCTTTGGTCTGATCACCTGGGCCCTGGCTGGACATTACTTCCCCAGCCAGTATCCCCGCTGGCCCCACTGGCAGTATTGGTTAGTAGGAATAGCCACCAGTCTGTTGCTGTTTGCCTCGGTCCTGGCCCATGAACTGACCCACTCTCTCGTTGCCCGCAGCAAGGGGGAAGAGGTGCGCAGCATCACCCTCTTTATCTTCGGAGGGGTGGCCGAGATCGCAGAGGAACCGAAGACACCAGCGAAGGAATTCATCATCGCCCTAGTAGGGCCCATCTCTAGCCTGATCATTGCCATTATCTTTTTCGGCCTATGGTATGGGATACGGGGGATAAATGAACCCATCGCCGCCCTAGCCCAATATTTATCTATAATCAACCTTTTCCTTGCGCTTTTCAACATGGTTCCTGGTTTCCCCCTAGATGGAGGCAGGGTCCTGCGGGCCATTGTGTGGAAGGTGACAGGAGATGTCAAGCGAGCCACCCGGATCGCCTCCGTCATCGGTCAAGGCATCGCCTTTCTCCTCATCTTCTTTGGCGTCTGGCAGATCCTGATGGGATTTTTCCTTAACGGCCTCTGGATAGCCCTTATCGGCTGGTTTATCCATAGTGCAGCAGTTCGGGGATATAGGCAGGTCCTCCTGAAAGAGATGCTCAAGGATGTCAGGGCAAAAGACCTGATGGACACCAAATTTGAGACGATAGATGGTTCAATCTCTGTGCAGGAGTTGATGGAGGATTACATCCTCAAAAAGAAAGAAAGGGCCTTTTTGGTAACAGAGGCAGGGAAGCTGACGGGAATCATCTGCCTGGAGGATGTCAAGGCCGTCCCCTCCGAAAAGAGGGTGTACACCACAGTCAGCAAGGTCATGACCCCTCGGGATAAATTAGCAGCCGTTTCTCCGGATGATGATGGTAATCAAGTCCTCACCAGGTTGGTCAGCGGTAAGATCCACCAAGTCCCGGTAATAGAGGGGGGGGAGATCAAAGGGGTCGTCTGCCGTACTGACATCCTGGACTTTCTACACCTGCGCTCCGAACTAGGGGTATGATGTTTAATCCTTAGGGCTAGAGGGAAAATATAAAGGGATAAGCTATGGACATCATCATCTCCAACTTAAAACATGGCTTGATGATCAGTGTGTTCGTCTTTGTGATGATGACCCTGGCGGATTACCTCAATGTGTTGAGCCAGGGGAAGATGAACAGGGCGATAAGAGGGGGGTTATTCAGACAATATATCGCCACCTCCTTCCTCGGAGCAACCCCTGGGTGTCTGGGGGCCTTTATGAACGTCTCCTTTTATGTCCACGGCCTGATCACCTTTGGGGCAATAGTGGGCGGCATGATCGCCACCTCTGGCGATGAGGCCTTTGTCATGCTGACCTTATTCCCTGACAAGGCAATCCTCCTCTTCGGTATCCTGTTCATCCTGGGGATCATCTTTGCCTGGTTTATCGACAAATTGGTGCCTGTGCTAAAGATAACCCCTTGTGAGGAATGCCAAACTCCTGTCCTTCATCTGGAAGATGAAAGCTGGCGTATCAGCCTCAGAGGGGTAATAGCCAATCTAAAAAAGATGTCTTTGGCCCGATTCCTCCTCCTCTTTCTCCTCGGTATATTTATCTATGGCTTTGCCTCGGGGGTCATCGGCCCTTCTGCTTGGGACTGGAAGCGGGTCACCTTTGTCGCTTTGCTTTCTTTGGGCGAATTCATAGTCTTCACCACCCCTGAGCACTATTTACATGAGCATATCTGGGGCCACATCGCCAAGAGGCACCTATGGAGGGTGTTTCTCTGGAGCTTTGGCGCCTTGGTGGCCGTAGATGTGGGTCTGAAGTTCTGGGATCTCGAGACCTTTGTCCAGGCCCATATGTCCTGGGTCTTATTGGTGGCGTCCTTGGTGGCCATAATCCCTGAATCAGGCCCCCATCTTATCTTTGTCATGATGTTTGCCAAGGGCCTGATCCCTTTTTCCGTGCTGCTGGCCTGCTCCATCGTTCAGGATGGACACGGGATGCTCCCGCTACTTGCCTATACGGTCAAGGACTCTATCTTGATCAAGGCCTTCAACTTCTTTATCGGTTTGGGGATCGGATTTACCCTTTATTCTCTGGGTACTTAGAAAAGGATCTCTGGCGACAAGGATTTATATGGTAAGATACTTCACTTGAATTTGAAGTGACGAAGTTATAAGATTTGCAAAACTCCTCTAGATGTTGGACGTAACTCCATTCTATATCATGGGGGAATTTTTAGATAATAGGTGGACGGAGGCAGAAAAGACTGAAGGTCTTAAAAGGGGGGTAAGAAGAATGAAAAGTGAATTCCTGTTGGAGGTTAAGGATCTCCATGTAGCAGTAGGAAAAAAGGAAATCCTCAAAGGGGTAAATCTCCAGATGAAAGAGGGGCAAGTCCACGCCATTTTTGGACCTAACGGTTCAGGCAAGACTACTTTGGTAAACGCCATGATGGGATTTGCAGGTTACGATGTCAGGGGAAAGATCATCTTTCGCGGGAGAGACATTACCCATCTTTCTGTAAACGAACGGGCGAAGATGGGAATTGGCATGTCCTTCCAGCGCCCTCCAGCTATACGAGGGGTAAAGCTCAGGAGACTGATTGAGGCCAGCGCCAAAAGAAACGGAAGACTCCTGGATGAGTACGCAGCAAAGCTGAACCTTGTGGATTTTCTTGAGCGGGAGGTAAATGTCGGTTTTTCCGGCGGGGAGATCAAGAGGGCAGAACTTTTACAACTGATCCTGCAAGACCCGGATATGATCTTTTTAGACGAGCCCGAGTCGGGTGTGGACTTGGAGAACATCGTGCTCATTGGAGAGTATACCAACCATCTGTTAGGGAGAAAGAAAGACCCGAATCGGAAAAAGACCATGAAGGAACTCCACCGTGAAAGAAAGAAGGCGGGTCTTATTATCACCCACACCGGCCATATCCTTGACTACGTGGATGTGGATATGGGTTATGTCCTTATACAGGG
>JAFDHG010000082.1:9761-17753 GCA_019308925.1 Deltaproteobacteria bacterium | reverse complement strand
GGGGGAGATGGCCGCCACGGGCGAGGTCCCGTTTAGCCGCTACTACGGAAGCATCGATGCGACTCCGCTCTTCATCCTACTGGCGGGTGCGTACTTCGAGCGCACCGCCGATCATGATTTCTCCCAGGTCATCTGGCCCCACGTGGAGCGCGCTCTACAGTGGATCGACCAGTATGGCGACTGCGATGGCGACGGGTTCGTGGAGTATGCCCCCCGTTCCGAGCGCGGGCTCGTCCACCAGGGCTGGAAAGACTCGTACGATTCGGTCTTCCACGAGGACGGCGCCCTGGCCGAGGGGCCGATTGCGCTGTGTGAAGTCCAAGGCTATGTGTATGCCGCAAAGCTTGCGGCGGCCCGGATGGCCGAAGCCATGGCACTGGACGCACGGGCGAAGGAGTTGGCCGACGGGGCGGAGACGCTGCGGCGCCGGTTCGAGGAAGTATTCTGGTGCGACGATCTTTCCACGTACGCACTGGCACTGGACGGACGCAAGCGCCCCTGTCGAGTGCGCACCTCCAATGCTGGACACTGCCTCTTCGCGGGGATCGCAAACGAGAAACACGCACGCCGACTCGCCAGGGCGCTCACAAGCAAGGCGTCGTTTTCCGGATGGGGGATTCGGACCGTGGCGGCCACGGAGTCGTGCTACAACCCCATGTCCTATCACAACGGGTCGGTCTGGCCACACGACAATGCAATCATCGCGGCAGGGTTGGCTCGATACGGGCTCAAAGTCGAAGCGCTAAAAATCCTCACGGGACTCTTCGATGCCAGCCTCTTTTTCGACCTGCATCGGTTGCCCGAGCTCTTCAGCGGCTTTCTCCGGCGTCCGGGCGAGAGCCCAACGCTTTATCCGGTCTCGTGCGCTCCGCAGTCTTGGGCATCGGGGGCTGTGTTGCTTCTCCTTCAAGCCTGCCTCGGCATGGAGGTGCGCGGGTCGGAGAGGAAGGTCGTGTTCTCCAATCCGTGCCTACCGGAGTTCCTTCAAGAAGTACAGATCAAGGGGCTCCTTGTGGGGGAGGCCAGCTTGGACCTCTCGCTCGTTCGTCACCATGACGACGTGGGAATCAACGTGCTACGCAAGGAGGGCCAAGTTAGCGTGGTGGCGATCAAATGAGACGACATGCCTCAGGTTTTGGCGCACACACGGATAGGATAGGACGGCGCAGGCGCACGACGCCGTGATGACGAGGAGCCAGCTAACAACAGCATGCAGCAGACGGCGCTACGCGCCGCCGGTGAGCTTTAACGTTGATCGAAACCTCTGAAAAAGACAAGCACTTGAACCCTCGAATCCTTGAACCTTCTTAATTTTACTTGATGACCTTTAGCTTTCCTCTCTTTTCCCCCTTTGGACTCCCTTTTACAGGTCCCTTGTTCTCCCCTTTTTGCAATTCCAGGATGTGGCGGTTGAAGAGGTTGTTCTTGGCGGTCACCCCGTTGATGATGAAGTAGATGATCACCGCCTTCTCCCATTCCTTGGTGGGCTCAAAGTCAAAGAGCCTGTCCAGGTACTTCTTCCTCAACTGGCTCAAGGAGGCCTCATCCAAGGTGATGATTTGCTCCGCTATCCTATCCAAGGCCTTTTCCACCATATCTCTACCTCCTCATTCGCCCTCCCCTTGGTCTAACTGCTCAGTTGAGCATGAGGAGAGAGGATTTGCCTCTTCACCTCCTCCAATGACTCACGGATCAACAAGACAAGCCTCCATGAGGCTTAGAATCTTCATCTTTACTCCTGAAAATACTGGGGTCAGTCGGAGAGGGCCCAAATGTCCCCGTTATGGGCATCGAAATCGGGCATCTCCCGCCGCAGGAACTCCCTAGCCTTCTCCAGTATCTCCCCTTCTATCTGCCGCACCCTCTCCAGAGAGATATTGTACTTCTGACCTATCTCCCGCAGGGTCAGAGGCTTCTCGGCCATCATCCTCCTCTCGAAGATCTCCTGTTCCCTTTCATTGAGCGAAAGGCGGAACTCCCCCAACTTCTGGGCAAAGAGCTTCCTAAGCTCCTCCTCCCCTAAGCGTTCATCTTGGGGGGAGGTTCCCGCAGGTAAAAGATCTCCGAAGGTCTCCTTGGAGTCCTCGCCCACCTGTGTATCGAGGGAGATCTCCGCCATCTCCATCCGTTGGTCCATGGAGACCACCTCATCCTCTTTCACGTTCAAGCTCTCGGCCACCAGTTTCGGGACAGGGTCGAAGCCCATCTTTTCTAACCTCTCCTTCTCCTTCTTCAGGTCGAAGAAGAGCTTTCGCTGGGCCTGGGTGGTACCGATACGCACCAGCCGCCAGTTGCCCATGATGAACTTCAGGATATAGGCCCTGATCCAAAAGGAGGCGTAGGTGGTAAACCTGACCCCGCGATAAGGGTCAAACCTCTTGAGCGCCTGCATCAGCCCCACATTGCCCTCTTGGATGAGGTCCAGGAGATTGGTGGTCCAGTAGTGATGATATTCCAGGGCGATCTTAACCACCAGTCTTAAGTTGGAGACCACCATTTTAAAGGCCGCCTCCTTATCCCCAAACTCACGATATCTGATGGTCAATTCCCTCTCTTCTTTCTTGCTGAGGATGGGGGCGCTGCTGATCTCATGCAGGTAACGGCGTAGGGGATCGTAAGGGGCTAATTTTTCCCCCTTCGCCCTTTCCATGGTCCTTAGCTCGTCGAGCTCCTCTGGTAAAGATATCTTTGACTTTTTGGGTGCCTTGGCCATCTCCCCTTCCTTTTTCCAATGTTAATCCCACCTGGGGGAAATGACAACCCCCTTGGCCCTTTACGGTCTTTGCTTGAAAATGGTCTGAGGATGATTAAATTTTTCTATGGAAGGATAATTAAAAGCAAAGGAGGGATAATTATGACTCTGATACCATGGAGACCTTTGAGGGAATTGGATGTCTTGCGCAGAGAGATGGATCGCCTCTGGGACAGGTTATCCGGTGAGAGGCCCATTGAGTGGGAAGGGGGGGAGTGGACCCCATCCTTGGACGTATCTGAGACCAAAGATAAGGTTATGGTTAAGGCAGAGGCCCCGGGGATAGACCCAAAAGATATCGATATCTCTTTGGCTAGTGGGATCTTGACCATAAAGGGGGAGAAGAAACAACAGCGGGAGGAAAAGGATGAAAACTATCACCTGATAGAAAGGAATTACGGTTCCTTTTTTCGGTCCGTGCGCCTCCCCGTGGAAGTCCAAGAGGATAAGGTCAAAGCCAACTATAAAGATGGTGTCCTCAAGATAACCCTCCCCAAGACAGAGCGAGCCAAGGAAAAGGAGGTCAAGATCGAGGTACAGTAAGGGGTAATCCATCTCCTGGAGGAGGGGTTGGGATATCATATCGATGTCTCAATCCCTTTTCTCTTTGCATACAGAGGCCCTTTGTGCTATAAGATTGGGTACCACATGAAGGAGGAGGTATCCATGGAGAAGGCGAAGATCTTGGTGGTGGACGATGAGGAAGTAATTTTAAGGTCCATTGTCGGCATCCTCCAAGATGAGGGGTATGAGACTACTATTGCCCGGGACGGGAGGGAGGCCCTGCAAATCTATCAAGCGGAGGCACCCGATGCCCTCCTGCTAGACATATGGATGCCCGATATGGATGGGATAGAGGTTCTGAAGAGGCTACAAGAGATAGATGCAGACAGTGCAGTTGTTATAATTTCTGGGCATGGGACAATCTCCACTGCTATAAAGGCGGTGAAGCTGGGGGCCTTTGACTTCATCGAGAAACCCCTCTCCATGGATATCCTCCTGATCACCTTGGAAAAGGCCTTGGAACACCGCCAATTGAGGGTGGAAAGCAAACGCCTGCAAAGGCTGCTGAGGGACAATGAGAAAAGACTGCAAGAGATCACCTCCCTTACCCCCCCGGCGGCTGAGTTGACTAAATCCCTGCCCACCTCCCCCGAGACCTTCTTGGAACCAGGCCTTCAGCCCCAGCGCACCCTCAAACAGAGTATGGTTCTTTACGGGACCGGCCTCCACTCCGGGCTGAAGACAGGGATGATCCTGCTGCCGCTGTCCCCGGGCAGCGGTATCCTATTCTGCAATCTTTCTGAAGACCTCGCCGTGCCAGGACATCTGGATTATGTCCGATCCACGGAGCTCGCCACCTCGGTGGCCAAAGGGAGGACCATTATCAGGACAGTGGAGCATTTTATGGCGGTCTTGCACGCTTACCGCATCAACAACCTCTTGATCAAGATCAACGGGGAGATCCCCATCATGGACGGTTCTGCCTTGGATTTCTGCAGGATCATCGAGGAGGCAGGGATTGAGGAACAGATGGTCGGATACGAGGAGTTGGTGATAGATCGCCGATATCAGGTGGGGGAAGAATCACCGCAGGGCAAATACATCTACATAGAACCCGCAGATACCTTCGGGGTACGGTATCACCTCAGCTATCCTCCCCCCATTGGGGAGCAGGAATATACCTTTGTCTTGGATGGTTCAGAGACCTTCAAGCGAGAAATCGCCCCTGCTCGGACCTTTGGTTTCTTAAAGGATGCGGAAAAACTGAGCAAGATGGGGCTGGCTGGGGGAGGACATCTGCATAACGTAATCCTGCTGGACGATAAAGGGGTGGTGAATACCAAACTGAGGTTCCCCGACGAATTTGTCCGCCATAAGATCCTTGATCTCATCGGGGATTTTTATCTCCTGAACCGTCCCCTCAAGGGGATGGTCACCGCCCACATGACCGGTCACAGCGAAAACATCGCTATGCTGCGGGAAATCAGAAAGGAAATGGGGATCTGATCACCAACCTATCTCTTCGACCCTTCTCAATTCCTTCCCCAAGAATATCCCCCCCACCTTTGTGAAGCGCTCCGCATTATCAGTGACATAGAATTTATATTTCCCATCCTTATCCCCTAGGCTGGTGAGATCTTCCTCATCTAAGACCTTCTTGACCTCCTTGGCCGTCTCCTTGGCGGAGTTGACCAAACATACCCCATCTTCCATGGTCTCCCTGATGATCCCCTCTAAGAGGGGGTAATGGGTACAGCCGAGTACCAAGGTATCTATCATTTCCTCACGCAGGGGGGAAAGGTAGGTTTGGGCCGTCAGGCGGGTCACCTGATTGCCCACCCAACCCTCCTCCGCTAAGGGGACAAAGAGGGGGCAAGCCCGGCTGATGACCTTGATATGGGGATCGATCCCTTGGATGGTCCTTTCATAGGCGCGACTTCTCACCGTCGCCTCAGTCCCGATTACCCCAACTTTCTTGTTCTGGGTCACCTCAATTGCCCTCCTCGCCCCAGGCTCGATCACCCCGAGGATAGGAATCTCGTTCTCCTGCTGCAGTTGTGGGAGGCTCACGGCCGAGGAGGTATTGCAGGCGACCACCAGAAGTTTAATCCCCTGGCTTAGGAGAAAACTCGTGTTCTCTAGGGAATATTTGAGGATGGTCCCGGGGGATCTTGTCCCATAGGGGATCCTCGCCGTATCTCCCAAGTAGATGATGTCCTCCCGAGGCAGGATGGTGGTCACCTCTTTAAACACCGTCAACCCACCCACTCCCGAGTCAAAGATCCCAATTGGTCTTTTTCTCTCTTTCATTTTTACCAAAAAATGTCCCACCCTCGGGGTGGGATCATCCCTCTCTGGTGCCTGGAGCGGGGGTCGAACCCGCACGGGGCACAGCCCCAAGGGATTTTAAGTCCCTTGCGTCTACCAGTTCCGCCATCCAGGCCTTGTTTTTAAATTACACCCCTCTTTTAGGATTGTCAAGATAGGGTATAGATACCCTCATCTCAAAGAAAGGCCTCCCTCAGATATCGGGCTGCCTCCTCTGGGGGTGTGGGGTTGATGTAGAAACCTGTCCCCCATTCAAAGCCGGCCACCTTGGTCAGTT
Source organism: Deltaproteobacteria bacterium (assembly GCA_019308925.1). NCBI lineage: Bacteria > Pseudomonadati > Myxococcota > Myxococcia > Deltaproteobacteria bacterium. The sequence goes on along the minus strand of JAFDHG010000082.1, from coordinate 11,892 downwards.
TAGGCATGATCTCAAGGTGCCAGTGGTAGTATTCATTTTGGGACTCCCGGAAGTGAGAGGTGTGGATGACGAAGTTGTAAGGGGGGTCGTTCAAAACATGATCCATTCTTTGCAGAACTCTCAGGAGGACCTGGGCCAGCTCCCCATAGCCCTTCATATCCTCAAAGGAGGGGCTATGGGCCTCGGGGATAATCCACGTCTCAAAGGGGAAACGTGAGGCAAAGGGGGCTAAGGCGACAACCCCGCCTTTCTCCTCTATTATCCTACTCTCTGCGATAAGTTCCTGATTTATGATATCGCAGAAGATACACCTATCGCGATAGTTATAGTAAGTCCTCGCCCCCTCCATCTCCTCAAAGACCCTTTTGGGGACGATGGGTAAGGCGATCAGTTGGGAATGGGAGTGTTCTAAAGAGGCCCCTGCGGCCGCACCATAATTCTTGAAGACCATAACGTAACGAAAGCGAGAATCCCTCTTCAGGGAGCGAATCCTCTCCCTGTACGCCCAGAGGACATCTTCTACCTCCTTTACCTCGAGATTGGAGAACCTGATGTTATGCCGGGGTGTCTCGATGACTATCTCGTGATCCCCCACCCCGCTCATCCAATCATAGACCCCTGTTCTGCCTCTCTCCAGCCTCTCCTCGGCCACCAAGGCGGGGAACTTATTCTTCACGACCCGCAGGCTCCAGCCAGGGGTGTTGGGCCTTGAACCTTCGGACCTGAGGGCATAGACTTCAGGGGGGGTCTTGTCCTCGTTACCAGGGCAAAGGGGGCAAAATCCTCCTCTTCTTACTTCTGCCTCGCTGACAAAATCAGAGGGTCTCTTTCCCCTCTCGGTAGCGATGATAACCCATCTCCCGATGATGGGGTCTTTCCTTAACTCCGGCATGGGGGCCATAAGGATAGAAAGGAGATCACCTTATTCCCCTCTTCTCCATCTCCTCCTGTTCTTGTTTACACCTGATGCAGAGGGTCGTCACAGGCCTGGCCTCCAGCCTCTTCTCTGAGATCTCCTCCCCGCATCTTTCACAGATGCCGAAGGTCCCCTCCTCTATCCTCTCCAGAGCTTCCTTGATTTTCATGATCAGCTTTCTTTCTCTATCCCGGATTCGGAGCAGAAAGTTGCGGTTCGACTCCCATGATGCTCTATCTGTAGGGTCCGAAAAGTCCGCTACGGTTACCGTCATATCGTTGACAGTCTTGGTGGCCTCCTCAATGAGGTTCTTTAGCTGTTCGCTCAGGAGGGCCTTGAAATATCGGAGCCTTTCCTCATCCACTCCTTTGCTCCAGAAAGGATAATTTGAAAAAGAAACAGTAATGAAAAAATTGAGGAAAGTCAATAGGGGAAAGTGGGTCAGTTTATCAACTGGCAGAAGAGGGGTCAAGCCCATCTGAGCAGGCATTTTCTGACTCTGGGGGTGGCTGAACACAAAAAGGCCTGAAGAGCAAATAAAAAAGTTGTCCTTGACAAAAGGGTGTTTGGCATTATAAATCTTGCAAAGATCTCAAAAAGTAAGAGACTGCCAAGAGATGGGATGATTCTGGATAAACAAATATTTTAAACAATTTTCTGACATTTATGAAACTATGGACATCTTAGACTATGCCAGATAGACTATGCCAGAGAGAATTTTTTTAGTTACAGGGTAGACATACCGTCGGTAGAGTATGCGAAACAGTATCTGGAAGAAGGTGGTTATCCCCTTCAGGATAAAAAATTAGTAATCATAATACCTGACAGAAATGAAGATCCGGAGGCGCTTCGTTCTACAGTGATTCAGTTGGCTATGAGCAATATTTTGACAGGGATATTTCACCAGATAGATAAAGACCGGTTCAGGATCAAGAAGATTGTTGTGAGCGACCAGTCAGATAAGAAGATTGCAAAGACCAACAGAGGTTTACTATATACGGTAAAAGATGTACTATATAATACGCTAAAAAAGGCTGATATCCCTGAAATATACCATCTGCAGTTTGATGCGCAGATGAGTGAGATAGTCTATGAGTATCTGAGGGATTATTTAAAGATAAGCAGGAAGGAAAGGGACAGGCCGATCCTTGGCAAAGGGATAAACATGGCAATAAGTTCTCTTGTATCTTCAGAACTTACAAAGGATGGGATAGC
>JAFDHG010000082.1:0-9752 GCA_019308925.1 Deltaproteobacteria bacterium | reverse complement strand
AGATCCCTTTCTTCTTGGTTCACCCCTCACTTATGAGGGTTCGCCTGTTTTATTTAGCAAGGCGGTGTTCAAGAGATACCATATGGAGGGGGAGAGAAGGACACTTGGTGGTCGGGTCAATGCCTCGCTTGGTGTGCCGCTCATTAGTATGCTCACATATAAAGGCCTAATACCAATTAAAAAGTCCATAACCTATCCGCTCTCTGGTGAGATAGGAATAAACAGGGACCTATTCTGGTCAATAAGAATTGCAAAGAAGTATGGTGTTGAGACAACGACTCTGCTTCAGTTGTTCGGCAAAGATGAAAAAGGTGAAATTAAGCTTCCCGAAGAGAGCTTTGTGCTGGTAGATCTCGGTATCAATATGGACCAGCCGCTGGCTGAGGGCAAACCTTCGAGAGAGGTTCTCCAAGGGGTAAGGAGGATGTCAGAGGATATCATCTCTTCCACCTTTCAGGTTATGGGTAAGCAGATCAAAGGGGCATGGGGGACTTCCGACGAATTTATGAAGATGTTTAGGGAATTCCAGCGACACAGCATAGAGAGGTGGATGCAAGCACATGATACCAGGCTTATAACAGGAGGGATAAGCCCTGAAGGATTAAGAAGAACGGTATATGGTGTTATAAAAGAGCATGTCGATAATCTCTTTTTAGAGGAGGGCCTTATAGCACCCTAGTGACGAAGGGTTTATACCGCCTACAAACGAGATCAGAGATGATATGGGAGACAGATTTGATAAGCTTAGAGAAAGACTGATAACCAAGAAGGAAAGGATCTATCCAGAGAAAAAGGATGAGTGAAAGAAACCCTCATGAAGTACAGCCCAAGGGGGCGGGATAGAAATACAGGAAGGATAAATTATGCACTATAATACGGCCCTACGGGCGTATACGTCCAAGCGAATTGAGGAGATAGAATCCGCGGATATCCTCATTGGGATCTCTTGCTACAATAATGAGAGGACCATTGCCCACGTGATCCAAATGGTCACCCACGGTCTGGCCAACCATTACAAAGACCGAAGATGTGTCATCCTTATTGCCGACGGGGGTTCTACAGACGACACCCGGGAGGTAGCCAAGGAATTTGAGATCAAACCCTGGCAGGAGAAGCTTATCTCTATCTACAGGGGGCCGGCGGGCAAGGGGACAGCCCTGAGGTCTGTCTTCGAGGCGGCTGAGCGGCTGAGAGTTCGGGCATGCGGCGTGGTGGATGCGGACATCAGGAGCATCACCTCAGATTGGGTGAAATACCTCCTTGATCCCGTTTTGGAGAAGGGGTACCAGTTCGTCGCCCCGGTTTACCTCCGACACAAGTACGACGGGACCATTACCAACAACATCGTGTACAACCTCACCCGCGCCCTGTACGGCAGGCGGATTCGACAGCCCATTGGGGGGGACTTCGCCTTCTCCAGGGACGTGGCGAAGTTCCATATCGAGCAGGATGTGTGGGAGACCGACGTGTCCCGATTTGGGATTGACATCTGGATGACCATCAATGCCATCACCCAGGGCTTCAGGATTTGTCAGTCCAACCTGGGGGCCAAGATCCACGACGCTAAGGACCCAGGTTTCCACCTGGGGCCGATGTTCCGCCAGGTGCTCTGGACCATCTTTTCTCTCATGGAGCGTTATGAGAGTTACTGGAAGGGTGTCCAAGGGAGCGAACCCGTGGAAACCTTCGGATACGAGGGTTACGTGGAACCTGAACCCGTGAAGGTGGATCTGGAAGGGATGATCCAACATTTCAAGGTCGGCTTCCAGCAATTTTCGCCTCTATGGAAAGACATCTTTTGCAAGAAGTGCTTTGCAGAGATCCAGAAGGCCACCCGCCTTGACCCCCAGGAGTTCCACCTCTCCACCAATGCCTGGATCCAGATCCTCTACGAGCTGGCAGCTACCTTCCACGCCTGGAGTGTCAACCGCAACAAATTGATTGACTTGGTGACCCCGCTCTACTACGCCCGGGTGGCATCCTTTGTGCGGCAGAGTTGGGAGATGTCATCCCAAGAGGCCGAGGCCCTGGTGGAAGAGCAGGCCCTGAGGTTTGAGGAACATAAGGATTACCTCATCAAGGTGTGGGACAAGAAATCTAGGGGAATATCGAAGTAGAGAATTAAGTCAAATGATCAAAACTTTACTATGGACGAAGATACTTCGTAAAGAAATTTTTTGCGAAGAAAGGCCTGGAGAGGCTTAGCAACTCGTTTATGCAATCGTGCGCCTGTGCTATGTAATTATATTTCTTCCTCTTTCATATAGACCGTTGTGATGGGAAACGGAATGACGATGCCTTCTTTATTATAGCGTTCATGTAGTCTCTTTACAAATTCATGTTTGATAAGATATTGACCAACGTATTCCTTGGCACGCAGAATCACGGTAAAGTTAATACTGGAATCGGCAAAGGTATGATAACGAATAAACGGCTCAAATTCAGGAACACCTCCTTCAACTTCCCTCATGACCTCTTTTCCCACCTCAATAGAGACCTTTTCCACTTTTCTGAGGTCGCTGTCGTAACTGACACCGATTTGTACCAGGACTGACATTTCCTGTTGGGGCTGATAATAGTTTATGATAATGGCAGAGGCCAGCTTGGAATTTGGAACGATGATCATATTGTTCGGGAGTGCTCTGATGGTTGTATTGCGCCAGCTTATGTCTGTAACATAACCCTCTTCACCTGTATCAAGTTTTATATAGTCTCCTGGCCGTACCTGTTTTGATGCAATGATTTGGAGCCCAGAAAATAGATTAGCGAGCGTAGGTTGGAGGGCCAAGGCAGCAGCAAGTCCGCCGACACCCAAAGCAGTCAGTATGGGGGTAATAGATATACCAAGGGATTGCAGTATAACCAATATACCGATAAGGAAGACCAGTAGTTTTGTTAAGTTCATGAATATTGACGTTGAGGGTAGAGGCACATCTTCTCTCTTGATATAGAGATTAACAAAACCAGCCGCCATCTTCGTTAAAGCTATTGTTGCTGAAAGGATAACAACGACTAGGAGAATCTTCTGGAGATTACTCATCAGGGTTGGGCTTATCGAGATACTAAGGACTGCGCCATAGATACCGGCAATGACCGACCAAATGATAATCATGCCGCGCAGGGAGTTGATGACAATAATATCACCTTTCCATTTGGTCCTTTCGGCTATTTTCTTAAGTTTCTTGAGGACAATTTTTTCAATGATTAGTCCAACAAGAAATCCGCCTATGACATAGGCAAGTGGTAATACCAATTGTGTGATTTTTAGAGACTCATTCATTATATAAGCCTCCTTATTGTGTTGGCACGGCTTGTTGCATTACGCTTTGTGTGCTTGCAAGCTGCGAATATTAAAGTAATCCCGCCCTGGCGGTAGGTCCTCTTTGCGAAGCTCCGCACTCCCGCGGGTATGCTTATACCATCTTAGAGAAGAAACCTCAATCTAAATCATTCCACTTCACACGAGAGAAAATTATCACAGTGATGAGAGCATCTCAGATAATTTTTTATAGGGACCTCTGAATATATTCCCAGAAGGAGTTCAAATTTTCTTTTTTTGCCACGATATCAGGGATTGTGGGGTTTATTCTTTGATTGTGAGAGAAGGGGGAAACTCCAGCTTGGGGAAGGCCTCACCCTTCAACATCTCCTGTCCCCTTTTTGCCTTATCAATTTTTTTCTTTAGCCTTTTAAGCTCCAGACGGAGCTTAACATTGGTCAACAACCCCCCCACTGCACCGATGATGATACCCAGCAACACAGTTACCAATACCACAGTAAAGAGAGGGACGGTAAAAGGATCTATTAATCCGTAATAATGGATCGTTACCTCTTCTGCATTTTGCAGTGAAAAGGTGACGGTGAGGAAAAAGATAAGTATGATGAGAATGATTTTAACCAGTCTCATGAGCTAAAAGTCTTTAATGGACTAAGAGTTTACTCTTTCTCTTCCTTTTTCTTTCGGGCCCTTGGCTCTTCCTTGCCCTCCTCAGTGCCTCTCACAGCCGCCTCCATCTTGTCCAGGATATCGGCCGTCTTAATACGCAAGGAATCGGTGGTTTTGATAATGCTGTCACCTATCTTGGTGAAAACATCGGCCTGCTTCTTCAAATCGGCTATCGCCCCCGCCTTTTGATAGGCGCCGATGGCGATAATTAAGGCGATGACGGCAATAATTATTGTTAAGGCTTCCATGGCCTATTACCTCCTTTCCCTATCCAGTAGTTTGCAATATTTTTATGCTGCTCAGCCCACTTAGCTCTTTCTTACAGGTTCAATTGCAAATATAGAATTTTTTATCGGCGGTTGCAAACCTTTTTTCACAAAAAATTTCCTCAAGTACCTTTTCTGCGTCAGTTTCGCAGGATAAATTTTTCCTAATTACCTCCAAATTCAAATTATCTCCACCCGTAGTCCCTCAGTCTTGGGAGGGTGGGCTTCAAAGGGCCTCTTGTCCCCGAGCGAAGTTGCTGGGAGCGGTGGGGTACCCACCGAGGGTGAGCAGGAAGGGGAAAGCCCCGCCTTTAGAGCGGGGAAGGGGCAAGTATTCCCCGCCTGCGAACCCCCAAAGGGTCACCGCGAAAGCTCTGAAGCGAGGGGATAAGAAGCCCTCCTCCCCCTGTAAGTGAGGCTTTATCTCCACCCCCACTTTTTGAATATTTTATGTGCCTTGTTTATGATATTATTAACCTTTTAAAAGTCCTCTTTACTATTTGGGATATATACTGGTCGCGAACTAGCGCGTGGTTAAGAAAAGTGCTAAGATTTGTAGAGTAAAACCTGTGGACGCATGATCTTATATGGTAGAATTTCTCTTTTCTGATCATCAGAAAAATTAACCCACATGCAAATGTGACAAAAGCATCCGTTAGGGAGGCAAATGATGGAGGAAACAAACCTTGTATTCATGCTTATCGTATTGGTGGTGCTCTTGGGCTTTTCAGCCTTTTTTTCGGGTTCTGAAACAGCCCTTATGGCCATCAGCAAACTGCGCCTAGGACATTTGGCTGAAACCATGCCCGTGAGGGCCAAACTTGTCGAGCGTGTATTGAAAAGACCTGAACGGCTTATCGGGACCATTTTGCTGGGAAACAATCTGGTCAATGTCGCTATGTCGGCCATTGCCACGGCGCTGGCGATATCTTTTTGGGGGCAAAAGGGGATCGCTTACGTTACAGTTATATTAACCCTTGCTATTCTGATCTTTGCCGAGATTACCCCCAAAGTCTATGCCAAATACTTCAATGAAAGGGTGTCGTTTATCACTGCCCCCGCGCTTAATGTAATCATGACCCTTTTTAATCCTGTGATCGTGGTGATCACTTACATAACCAATAAGATTTTGTATCTCATAGGCCTGGATGTTGCCAAAATAAAGAGACCCCTGTTCACTGAGGCTGAAGTCATGACCTGTATTAAGATGGCGTGGGATGAAGGTGCTATTACCGCCGAGGAGAGGAAGATGCTTTCAAGGGTCTTCACTTTGAACGACAAGACCGTTGGGGAGGTCATGGTACCCAAAGAAAAAATGAATGTCCTCCATGTCGATGCACCTATGGAAAAAATTATGAAGACAATTTTGAAGACCGGCAATTCCCGTTTTCCCGTCACCAAAGGAAAGGACTTGGATATTGTAGGTTTCATACATACCAAAGATTTTTTTAAGCTGATCGATGCCAAAAGGTCCATTTCTATAAGAAAGATTCTAAGGCCCCCCTACTTTGTTCCGGCCGATAAGAAAATCGATGCCCAACTCCGCAGCTTTCAGGCCAAAAGACTCCATCAAGCGATTGTCTTAGACGCCGGAGGCAAGGTCGCAGGTCTGATTACTTTGGAAGACATCTTAGAAGAGTTGGTAGGGAGCATCAGGGATGAACACGACTTCACCTAAGAAGCTTCTAGGCTAATGCTCTTTTAATACAGCAGAAGTCTCTACTATGTTTAATTCTTAGTCTCACCATTTTACTTGTCTACTTTCTAGTGTTGCAATTTTGTCTAACGTTCCCAGCACTTACGACGTTGCGACCAAAGGGAGCAATGTCCCGAAGGGCAAGGATTGAAAGTCTGAAGCATATATGCTGGTATATGAAGTGCGGTTTCTTTTTTATCCTTCCAATGCTGAGCTCAATTCTTTAATGCTCTTAAATCTGTATTTTTCAAATTCTTCCTGGTCAACTCTTATGAATGACCACTTCCTCCCCGATAAACCCGTAGCATCCTTGCACCATTTTTTTATCCTTTTGTCCTTATGCCAAACATCAACATCTTCCCTACCTTTTGTCTCAATAATTAATCGTTCGCTCTCGTCAATTGTCACTACAAAGTCGGGGTAATATAATCTAAGGTTATCCTTTGAATCTTTATACTCTACAAAGAACCCTATTTTGGAAACGATTTTACTGAAAGCCTCTACATCCTCAGCTCCATCTAAAAATTTGGCAAAATCTACCTCAAAATCGTTATCACATGGCACATAGTTAAAAATGCATCTATTGGCAGGATAAACCAATTTTGACCATACAAAAGGTCTCGTATCCGAGAGCTTTATGGTATCCCTCTTTTCAGGCTCTCTTTCAGTGAAAGTCATATCTCTGAATGCATTTACAAACAAGTTGATCAATCGTTCCTGAACATCAGGAGAACTCAATTTGTAAAGAACTCTGGGGTCTTCAAGGTCAACTTTCTCAGTAAACAATTTTCCCTCAACGTATCTTTTTACAACCGGATAAAAACTGGCAAAAGCACCGCCAATTTTCAGTTGCTTAAGTATCTGGTCCGTATAATAGGCAATTACGCTTTTAGAATCCTTAGGTACAGGTAAATCCCATTTTCTCTTTATAACTTCCATCCCCTTGAGCATGTCTATCGCCACATATTCCATCTCTAAGACTTTATTCTCTAAAGGAACAGCCAAAGAAGGCAAATTATCGATCTCTGCTTCGCCTAAATAAAATTCTCTTATGAGAATCCTTGGACTCAAGATTGGTATTTCAATATCCTTATTCAATTTATTCTCATCGACGAATATTGTGGTTAAATTAAGCGACTTCCCGGTGTCAAATTCGGCAAACTTTATCCCTTCCTGGTTTTCTAATTCCTCAAGAATATCTATCAGTCCTGGAGGCCCAATGACTTCGAGCACATTTACGGATTTGTCTATATTTGCATCCTCCTCTGGAAACATTTTCCTTAAGCCTCTTCCAATAACCTGTTCCGGGAGCACCTTTCTTTTTGAAGTATAAGACCTCAATCCCACAATCACATTTACATTTCTCACATCCCATCCCTCGTTTAACATCAATGTACTTACTATTGCCTCGTAGGGATTTTTTTCATGGTCAGAGTCATCAATAGTCTTTGCAAACTCTCTTGCCTTGGGCAAGTCTGCTTTTTTTACCTCTCCAGTACTGTCTGTATGTATTAGTAATACTTTATCCTTAAGGTCTGGAACAGCAGAGTTCACATAACCAAATATTTCGTCTGCCTCCTTGTTCTCAGGGCATTGGAAGAACAACACGGGTTTCTTTGATAATGGCTTTAGCGTATCTTTGTATTCTCGCCATCTTCTTATCCCAGCATCAATCCATGCTCTATATCTCTCAACCGCTTTCGTTGAGGCAATCTCCTCGGCATTTTTTACCATACCTTTTAAAGGCAATTTAACAATGTTCATTTCAATTGCTTCTTTAAGAGAGAAATCCACAATAATCCATGGGAATAAAGCCCCGGTTTCGGTTTTAGGCGTAGCCGAGAAATCGAGTTCCATATTTATGCCTTTGCCATATTGAGAAGCAAGATTTTTGTTAAGACCTAACAGTATCTTTTTCCACGCCTTTTCAAAACTGTAGATGTGATGGGCTTCATCTTTCAAAATCATTATATTGGAACAAGATGTCAAAACCTCTCTTATTCTGTTCTCCTGATAGATATCAGAAACATTATATACCTCTGGCAATTCCATAACTTTATCTACATACTCTTCTACTTCTTTCTTTTTGCTCTGCCTTTGTTCTAACTGCTGAATATTGGTTAAGAATAGCACCCCCTCGGGAATAACATGAATTGGGTCCTTCTTAAGGATCACCTTCAGGTCAAAATCCTCCTGCCATTCAGGTGGAACAAGCGGCAATTCTCTGAATATTTTTCCATCCTTGAAGTCTCTTATGAGTCTGTCATAGATGACATTTTTCTCACCAGCGATAACCAGAAACTTTGAGGTATAATCGTCTTTGTTTTCTCTCTTATGATGAAAGTAAGACCAAACTGTCGCTAACGCCATCACAAAGGTTTTACCCGAACCTGTCGCCATCTTGAAAGCATAAAGAGGGTATTGGTCGTAAGAGGGGTCATAACCTTGAATGGGACCAGCGCCAAAATCCCTTGCCATGTCTATGAAGTTGCGCTTTTCCATTGCTTCATAAACATAAATCAGCGTTTCAATCGCTTCTCTTTGACAGAACCAGAAATCGAAAGGCTCACCATCTACAATATGGTCTTCATTAAACCAAAATTGCAACAAACGGCGGGTGGTGTCTGTCGTATTGGGATAGCCGTCTTCTCGCCAGGTAATTACTGCCTTACGAAGTTCATTAACTAAATATGCCTTGCTTGGGCGTCTTTGGTCTGGATGTAAAAGTTCGGTTGGTTTCATTTTGTATATCCTTCCCTTATCAGATAGTCTCTTATCTCTCTAACAAATTCCTTTGCCCAGCATAGAGCTTCTTTTGCGGCTTCATCATCTATCTCAGGAGCAAAACTGTAATCACCTATTAACCGCTTTTCAAAAGTCTTGCTCAATCTCTTGCCCATTTTTGGCTTAAAGATACCTGTCTTTACAAAATGCTCGCCAAAAAGTGAGATAACGCTCCTATGAGAGGAGAACTTCAACTCCTTGGTTAAGAGCAATGCCTCTGTTACATAAAACATGGCATAGTAAGAGCGGGAGACTGAAGTATCAACATCTCCTTCTTTCAGTAAAAGTTCCGCACTTTTTATTGCCCTTTCAGCCCTCTGGATTAAAGTTTCTATCTCTTTCATATCTTTATCCCTTCTGTTTTGATGTAGTGATACAATGGCCAGGTCGAATTTCTAATCTCTTCATCAGACAAAGGATATATTGAGATCAATTCGCCCGTTTCCAGCATTAAGTCATAGAGTATATCGTATATCTTGTCTATTTCTCTTGACTTATCTACCCTGCCTTTGAGCACCACAGCAATATCTATATCGGATTCCTTTGTCGCATTATTTCTAGCAAAAGAGCCATAAAGAATAATGTCCACAAGACGATCGCCGTAGATTTTTGTAACAAGATTCCTTATCTGCGGCAGGAGATGTTCTATCTCTCTTATCATTTTATTGCCTTTCAGTTTATCCTCACCTTTCTACCTGTGCATTGAACGCAGACAGGCAAAACCTTATTTGTGTCATTCCCAAAGACATCCACAACTTTTGTCATTATCTGATATTCTCCCGCGTCTTCGTATTTGTGTATAGCCTCATAATCTACTTTCGGATTCTTCTTTACCCTGAAACTCTGCCACTGATTGTGGAAGGTGTCGCCTTTATAATCCCAGTCTATAGCCCAGTAATCTATGAGTTCTCTTGAATCTTTTACTTTGCTCGCTATTTCGGCAAGCGAGGGTGTGTCAAAGTTAGTTGAAATTTAGGGTAGCGGCCCCTAAAATGGTAACAATTTTATTTTGTTAAAAACTTTTGAAAGGAGGGGCCGCTGATGAAGAGGGTATTATGAG
>JAFDHG010000081.1 GCA_019308925.1 Deltaproteobacteria bacterium | reverse complement strand
AAAAAGTCCGAATATGGCATTTTGGTCATTTGTACCCGCTGTAAAATCAAATACTTACAAGCTATTTAGGGCTACGAAATCGCGGATTTTAGGGTTTTTCGACAGTCTCGTTAGCAAAGGTCGAACACCACGTTGAGGTGTGCGTTATATCCGAAAGAAACTACCTATTGCCTAACGGTAGTTTCTTATGAGAATTAACGAATTCGCTAATTTTTTCTTCATTACATATGTACAAAGTGTTGACCAAGAAACCTTAGGAGAGTACGATAGCAGTTGGACCTTGCGGGGTGATCGGTTCCTGGTGGATCCTAAAGACAGAAATATTTTCTGTTGCAAAGAGTGATAATAATCAAAATTGTTAAACACAAACTTCCTCCCAAAATTTTCCCTTGACTTTTTCCAACAAATTCGGTATATTTTTAATTAATTAAAGGACCGCTGTTGAGGCGAGTCAACAAAATAAACTACCCATAACCTTTTGGAGGGAGTCTTGAAGGGGGGATTTCAAAAGGTACCAATAGAAGGTCTCTGAAGATGTTTTGTTTGTCTTCAGAGGCCTTGTACCTTAATCCTCGATAAAACAAAACCATATACGAAAAATATCATTTAAAGTATTAAAAATTTGTCCGGTGTTAGGTTGTTAATGTGGTAAAGGTCAGGGTGGGGATGCCTCAACTTATGGAGGGATCTATAACATTAATTTCCAATCAACAGCAATGAAAGGAGGATTACAATGGATTTCATGAGCTTTCTTGTTTTGTTGATTATCAGTGTTGTTGTATGTGGGATCTTACATTTTGGCTTTAAGTATTACATTGTGCCGGGGTTTTGGTCTTATCTGTCCAAAGTCCTCATCGGGTGGGTCGGTGCCTGGTTAGGTTCCCCGGTATTTGGTAAATGGTGGGAAGGCGTAAACTATGGGGAAGTCTATATTGTCCCTGCAATTCTGGGCTGTTTTTTCCTGGTGGTCTTTGCAGTGGACTTTGTTAAGACTAAGGGTAAAAAATAATTATCTATGATCAAGGTCTAATCAAGGGGTCTGGTCTTGAAATATAAGTTAACTGCAAACTTCCAATTCGAATTCACAATTCACGAGGCTATTAAAAAGTAATTTTCCGCAGGCTGCTCAAAAATGCCCAGATGCAAGGCCCTCGAAATCCTGAGGAGTGCGGCATACTTGGACGTACGCCGCAACGACGAAGGATGAGAGAAACGCAGCAGATGGGCGTTTTTCAACAGCCTGTCAATATTTAACCTCTACCAGAAACAGGCCATGGGCAGGGGCGGTCATCCCTGCCCGACGCCTGTCATGGGCCTGAAAGATCTCCTCAAACTCCGCAGGGGAAATCTTCCCCCGGCCCACATCCACCAGGGTCCCCACGATACTGCGGACCATCTCCCGCAAAAAGGCGTTGGCCTCCATGACCACTACAATTAGGTTGCCCTCCTGGCGTTCGATCTCCAGGCGCAGAACCTCCCTTATGGAGTGGCGACTTTCATCACCTGAGGCCCGGAAGGAGGAGAAGTCGTGGGTGCCGACCAATACGCTCCCACACCTCATCATGGGGGAGAGGTCAAGCCCGTGGGGGATGAACCAGGCGAAGTTCCGCCAGATGGCCGAGGGATAGGGCTGGTTCAGGATATGGTATTCGTAGACCTTGCTATTGGCGCTGAAACGGGCGTTAAAACGTTCCTCCACTTCCTCCGCCCCCCTGACGACGATATCAGCAGGCAGGAGGCTGTTCAACCCCTTCTGTAGGGAGGTCAGGTCTATGTTGCTCTCCGTGTGGAAGTTGGTCACCTGGCCCAGGGCATGGACCCCGGCATCGGTCCTGCCTGCTCCGATAAGATTCACCTTCCCCTGAGTGATCTGGGCGATCTTCTCCCTCATCACCCCCTGGATGGTCCTTAACCCGGGCTGGACCTGCCAGCCGTGATAGGCGGTCCCATCGTATTCGATGGTCAACTTGATGTTCCTCATGAGGCAAACCTCCCGATCCACCCCTCCTTGAGCGGCCTCTAGACGAAACCCGATAGACTCCACCCCATATCAAATCTGCTGAAGAGGCGAAAACCGGTGACCTTTACATCCTCCACCACCGGCTCAGATACCCCCCTGGATCATGTCGATGATCCCTATCCTGATCATCATCACCGCAATGGCGGCCAGCAGCAGGCTGGCCACCTTAGCCACCCCCTTGGACCCCCCTTCTCCCAGGAGGCGAACCAACAGGTCGGCCCGGGAGAAGACCCACCAGGCGAAGGCGAGATTGACAATCAGTGAGACGATGGTGGGGAGATATCCATAGGCGTCCACCGCGATAATGATGGTGGTGAGTACTGCCGGGCCCACGATCAAGGGCATCCCTAAGGGGACGATTCCCACGGTCCCCCCGGCTTCCCTCCTCTTCTTTTCTGGGAAGAGGAGGTCATGGATGGCGATGATCAAAAGGATGATCCCCCCGGCCACCTTGAAGTCGGGGATGGTGACTCCAATGACCGTAAAGATGAATTTCCCCAGGGCGAGAAAGCCTAGACTTACCACGAAACCCGTCAGGATGGAGTCCCGCACCACCCGCTTCCTCTCAGCCCTTTCCATCCCCTCGGTGAGGGAGATGAAGATGGGGAGGACCCCTATGGCATCCATGGCGACAAAGATGGGGATGATGGCCAGCAGATAGACCTTAATCTCCCAGGGCATCTTTACGATTCAAAGGCCTTGAAGAGGAGGACACAGTTGACCCCCCCGAACCCTGCGGAGATGGAGAGGGCAATCCTCACCTCCTTCTCACGAGGATCATTGGGGACATAGTCCAAATCGCATTCGGGGTCAGGAAACTCGTAGTTGATGGTAGGGTGGATTACCCCGCGTTCGATGGTGAGGGCCGTGGCGATGGCCTCCGCCCCCCCATCCGCTCCGATGAGGTGCCCGATCATAGACTTGGTGGAGCTGATAGGTATCTGATAGGCATAGTCTCCTAAGGCCTTCTTGATGGCCTTGGTCTCGGTGAGGTCGTTCAACTTGGTGGAAGTACCATGGGGATTGATGTAGTCTACGTCCTCAGGGGCAATCCCTCCCATCTCCAGGGCCAGCTCAATGGCCTTGCTCAAAGCAGTGGCCCCGGGGTCTGGTTCGGCGATATGGTAGGCATCGGCGGTCATCCCATAGCCGATGAGCTCGGCATAGATAGGGGCCCCCCTCTTGAGGGCATGACCCAGTTCCTCCAATATGATCACCCCCGCCCCTTCTCCCATGACAAAGCCATCTCGGTGGAGATCAAAGGGTCGGCAGGCCTTTTGAGGCTCGTCATTTCGGGTGGACATGGCCCGCAGGGCGATGAACCCCCCGAAAGAAAGGGGGGTGATGCAGGCATCTGCCCCGCCAGTGAGGATCATCCTTTCGGGACCATCCTGAATCCTGTTATAGCTGGTGGCAATGGCGTGACTAGACGAGGCGCAGGCTGATGAGGTTACATAGGTGGCCCCCCGGATTCCGAACCTCTCGGTGACGTTGGAGGCCACCGAGCTGGTGTACACATTAGGGAGGGAGAAGGGGGACATCCTCCGGGGACCACCGTGCTTCAACAAGTTATCGTAAGCATCCTCCATAATCTCCATGTTCTCAACCGCCACCCCTAGGATCGCTCCTACCTTGAAAGGATCGGAGTGATTGAGTTCATACCTCCCCTCCAAACCCTCTCTGGGCAGAAGCTCCATTTCCGCATCCTCCAGGGCCAGCTTGGCCCCTACCATTGCAAATTGGGAGGCCCTCCCCAGATATCTGTCCCCCTTATGAAAGGGGAGGTAATCATGAATGGAGAAGTCCTTTATCTGCGCCCCGATCCTGGTCCTGAACTGTTCCATATCAAAATTGGGGAACACTATGCGATCTACCCCAGATTTTCCCTTCAGGAGGGCCCTCCAATAGGGCTCCTTCCCTATACCCACGGGGGTGACTGGCCCTAATCCTGTGATTACAACCCTCTTTCTCTGCATAGACAAAAGTCGCTTTTTAGATATAAATAGATTTTACGCCTAAAGATAAAGGTATCGGAGAAATTTTTCAAGGAGAAATTGACCTAAGACTTGACTATTTTGGGTATCTATGGTTCTTTGATAGCGAAAACCCAGGAGGTTGAGATGATTGACAGGAAAGAGGACCTTGATCTGCTGAGGAACATTTAAGGGAGGAACCCCTTATTAAGCACTCTTTGGCCACGGAGGCGGTGATGGGGGCCTTAGCAGAGAGGCCATGAGGGAGTGCGAGAGGCTCGGCCTGAGCCTTAAGGGGTTCGCCCGATTGAGCCTCAAGGCCATGCAGGGGATAGGAGACCAGCTAGGCCTATGAACTTGACGTAGGCGGTGTCTTTATATAAGATGAGGTGATTATACAGAAGGGAGAGAATGGTATGAAGGTCAATTATACGAGGCTCATAGGGGTGGTAATTGTAGCCTCCCTTCTCCTTCTCGGCTGTGCCGGCAAGAGGAAGAGCCAACCCCCTCCCAAGGACCCCGCTGTACTCTACACCAAGGGGATCATCATCTTCAACAAGGGGAAATACAAGGAGGCCATAGAGGCCTTCACCCAATTGAAGAATTACTTCCCTTCTGATGAGCTCTATGCCCTCAAGGCGGATCTGCGGATCGCGGACTGTTACTTCTTTCGGAAGGAGTATCCCGAGGCCATCACCAGATATACTGAGTTTAAAAAACGGCACCCCTTTCATCCCGATGTTCCCTATGTGGAGTTTCAGATAGGGCTCTGTTACTATCAACAGATATTATCGAAGGATCGCGACCAGGAGGCCACGGTAAAGGCCCTGACTGCCTTTCAAAATGTGGCCTCCAACTACCCTGATACCATCTTCGCTCAGAAGGCCCGTGAGAAGATCGCCTTCTGTCGGCGGAGGCTGGCAGAGCACGAGCTCTACATCGCCCGTTTCTATCTCCGCAAGGGGAAATACCCTGCGGCAGCGAAGAGATTGACCTCGGTCCTGGAGAGGAATCCCGCCTTCGGGATAGAGGATGAAGTCCTCTATTTCCTCGGTATTGCCCTGCACAAACAGAAGAGGGACCCTGAGGCCTTTACCCCCTTGACACGACTGGTACAGGATTATCCCCAAAGCCCCTTCACCAAAAAGGGGCAGAAACTCCTGGCCAGCCTGAAGGCAGAAGGAGTAGTTCCGGCCTCTCCTGTGCGCGAGGGCGAAAAGGTGAGAGTGGCCAAGCCCCCTGAAAAGATGAGGAGAGAGACCTTCCCCTTCCGCATCACCGCCAGGCGTACCGAGGAGATCCCCGATAAGAACGCCATCATGTATACTGGCGAAGTGGTGGCCTTGGGGGAAGAGATGACCATCCGCTCCGAGTCCCTCCTGTTGACCATGGAGAAAGGGGTCCCCAGGGAGATGGTGGCCATGGGTGAGGTGAGGGTAAAAGGAGGGGGAGAGGAGATCTTCTCTAAAAAGGCCACATGGTCCCCAACTCAACAGCTTTTGGTGATGACAGGAGATGCCAAGATCAGGGGGGTAGGAGAGTGGATAAGAGGGGATGAGATCATCCTCCACCTAGACACCGGCAGGATAGAGGTCAAAGGAAAAAAGGTGGAAAAGATGGAGGAGGAGATAGAGGGCCAATAGGACCTTGAATGACAAGGGCCGAATCTACGGGGGGCTATGTCCCCCTTTTTTATTGATCTTAGGGATGGAAAAGGTCCATCTGATTAGTTTAGGCTGCCCCAAAAACCAAGTCGACTCAGAGGTGATCTTGGGCCTCTTGCTGCGAGATGGCCTTATTCCCGTCTTCATGGTGGAGGAGGCGGGCGTTGTCATCGTCAACACCCCCCATTCGGCCTATGTAAAGATCGCTGAGGGGTGCTCCCATCCCTGTACCTTTTGCCTCATCCCTCAACTGAGGGGAGAGGGAGCTCAGGGAGCTTTTGGTATTTGTCCATGAGGTGCAGTTCACCCATCTGGGAGTGTTCAAATATTCCCCTGAGGAGGGGACCAGGGCCTTTCGGATGAAGGGGAAGACCTCTTCTAAGGTGACCGAGGAGAGGGCTGCTCAGCTCATGGAGCTGCAGCAGGGGATCTCTTGGAAGAGAAATCAGGAGATGATAGGATCGGTGATCCCGGTCTTGGTCGATGGGGTAGTCTACATCAATAAAGGAGTGGCCCGCAGCGGAAAAATGGTAGAGGTAAAAACCACTCAAGCGGACCCTTATGACTTGGTGGGAGAAATCAAAGTTAGGGCTTGAATGGATCCTAGCCTTGTCGCCTTATAACCTTCCCATTAAAGATGCGAACAACAATCTCTGAGACAAAAAATGCCCTTCACCGCCCGGATCCAGAACCGGGGATGAACGGCACGTATGATGAAACTACTAAAGGATCTCGATTTCCTCTAAGAGGCGTTCCTTTGTTTCTAATGGCACATTATTCTTTTTAGCCTTTTCCGCAATCTCTTTTCCCAGCAAGGCAGCACCAAGGGCTCCGGTAATCAATGGTTTGTCGGGCACCAGAATCTCATGGCCCAGTTGCTCGGAAAGGGCCCTAACCAGGCCCTTGTTTTTGCCGCCACCGCCGGTCAGGATAACCTCCTCTTCTACCCGGAGCCGATTGACCATCCTGCTTATCCTATCCGCCAGAGAGTGATGGATTCCCGCAAGCAGGTCGGCAATAGGGACGCCTTCTGCCAACCTGGCTGCTACCTCCTGCTGGGCCCATATGGTGCAGACGTTGCTTATCTTTGCAGGATTCTTGCTTTGCAAAGAAATGTCGCCAACTTCTTCCAGTCTTACCCCCAGGGTATCGGCAATCACCTCTATAAATCTGCCGCTGCCCGCAGCACACCTGTCGTTCATAATAAAATCGGTCGGTCTGCCGTTAGCATCTATGCTTATTGCCTTGCTATCCTGACCCCCGATATCAATGATGGTCTTGGCTTCAGGGAAAAGACTGCCGATCCCCTTGGCATGGCACGTGATCTCCGTGACCTGTTTATCCGCAAAAGGCACATTAATTCTCCCGTAGCCAGTGGAGACAATATAGGTGATGGACTGAAAAGGCAAGGCGATCTGATTTAAGACATCTTCCATAACCTTGTTGGCCAGTCTGCGCTGTTCCGGACCTGTAGGCCCAATGACAAAGGCGATGATCCCATCATCCAGGATCACCGCCTTTGTCATGGTGGAACCGATATCAATGCCGGCAAAATACTCTGTCATCGTACCCTGGCCCTATTTTATCTTGCTTTTTTCTACGGCTTCCAGGGTCTCGATAAAGGCATCGATCTTATTTCTTGTATCGACCTCAGAGTAGGAGGTGATATCTATGATATCACTTTCCAAAACCAGAGAGGGGAGTTCTCTCCTGTCCTCTTTTTTCTTGCCATCTTCCCCGAGCACTAATACGGGGATAGGTCTGTATATCTTTGCGAGTTGATGCAATTGCCAGATGAGGCCCACATGCCAGCTCCGGCAGGAAAATGCCTCATGCATGACAACACCGTCAATCTTGTAGTTTTCAATATAGTCGATCAACCATTCTACATCCGGATGGCTTCCAGGCCGCTTCCTGGCCTTGTCATACCAGAAGGTCCAATACCCGAGCCATTTCCAAGCCAGATGTTCAATCGGATCATCTGTCTCCGGGATGTCCATCTCATAGAGCGGTTGGACCATGCGATAGGTTGTCTCCGCCGGGAAAACGGCCCCTTTACTGTTAAAGTAATTAAAATCAGTCAAGGCAAACCACGAAGGTAATCCGCCGCCCCACAGGAGTCTGTATTTCTCATCCTTGACAACACCTTCCTTGTTGGCAATCTTTTCCTCTAGCTCCTTTTTCAGACCCGCATAGAAATCATAAGCCTCCTGGGTCGCCATCATGAAGACCATTGGGACCATGGTATTCATGGCATCTCCGGTACCCATGGGACAGGGCACCGCGCGTCGCAGTTCATAGGTTTCATGGATCAGGTTCCAGGTCTTATCGCTCAGGGCAACCAGTTCCTTCAATCGGTCATAATCCATCTTCTTGCCGGTCTGCTCTTCTATGAATGCCACCAGCCCGCGCAACTGCTCGACGATATACTTGTGATAATAGCCCCAAACCTCTCTATGATCCCTTTTCGGATCATAGAGTGGATAGGGCAGGTCGATATTATAGATGGGGACATCCGGCATAAACTGCTGTGCTGCCTGATACCACTTGGACCTCGGATCACACAGGATCTGGCCGCTGGATATCATAAAATCAGGCCTCGCCTGCCCCCCCCACGGGGCATCGGGCGGCATCTCACCCAATTCTTCCCTCCATTGGTCAAAGCCGAGCCCGCACAGGGCATAGGTACAAAGGGAGCGAGAAAAGCCCAGGGATTCCGCCCTTTGAAGGAATCGTTCCGCATCTCTCTTTGCCCCGCAGATACCTGCATAGTTTTCTGTCCACACAGGCACCACATCCAAAGCCCGGAGAATTTCGTCGTGCTGGCACACGATAAAGGTATAGGCAATTTTGTGCGTTCCCTCTGCCCGTGCCCGGACCGTACCCCCGATGGCTTCCTTGACCATGGGACCGATAGAAGCAGCCGCATGAGTTGCAGTCCTTCTCTTTTTGTGTTCTTTCGCCTTTTGTTCCTCAGCCATTGCCTAAATCCTCCTTATTTCGGAATCCTCATTATCCGATCATCTCCAGAAATGCCTGGACCCTTGTTTTTACTTGGCCGATCGTACCTGCTGAGTACAAATCTTCCAGGTGGAGGAGCGGGACATTGATGGATTCGTAGTACGCCTTTCTTGCAGGGACCTCAAAGCCAAAGGGATCACAATATTTGTACACGTAGAGAATGGCGCCATCGACGTTGAATTCCTTGGCATACGATCCGATGTCGCCGAACCGATCTACAATACCCCCCTCAAAGGTACCTGCCTTGTTTTCCCTATAGGTCTTGGGACAATTGACCTTATCCAGATACCGACGGGCCAGCGCGTCTACAGGATCTCCCCCAACGTCCGCATGCGGGAAGTAATCCCTGGTACCGTTGCAAAGGGTATCGGTCACTACCGTGGCCCCGCTCTCTTCCACGATCTTGACCAGTTCAATGTTATCCACACACGCACCGTCAATGAGTATACGGGGGCCTTTCTTAAGAGGAGATTCCTTTCTTTGGCCAATCTCTGCTAAGACCTCGTCAAATAGTGCATTGGATTCG
>JAFDHG010000080.1 GCA_019308925.1 Deltaproteobacteria bacterium | reverse complement strand
ACCAAAGAGGTTGCGCATCACCCCAAGATAGTCAATACAGTGGTGGGTCTTCCCATCTTGGCCCACATCGAGCCCGGTGTGGGTACAGATAAGCTTCAGATTGGTCCCGTTTATATCGTTGAGTCGGTGTTGATTGTAGGTCTCATCCACACCGAAGACCCCGAAATCAGCGAAAAAGGCCAAAATACCCGCCTTGGAGAGTGCCCCAGCAATGGTGGCGGTGTTGTGCTCTTGGATGCCCCCCTCGAAGAAATGGCCAGGAAAGAGTCTTTTAAACTCTTCCACCTGGACGGAAGAAGCCAAATCACAGTCTAAAGTAACAATAGGGGTCCCATTTGTTCGGGACGAGTTTTTCTGCGCCAGGTCTGTCAAGGCCCTCCCGAAGGCCTTTCTGTTCCCCACCTTCTCCCCCGCTTCATACGTAAAGGGATCTCCAGGATCAACTCTTAATGACGGAATAGGGCGCTGAGGCCTCCACTCCATAAACATCCCCTCCTGGCGCAATATTTGATACCTCTCCAGATCGTCCTCCACCTCCAGTTCGGCAATAGCTGCCTTGTACTCCTCTGATGTTAGGACCCTCCCGTGGAACTCCCGTGCATTCTCCATGAAGCTCACACCTTTTCCCATCACGGTGTGGGCGATGATGACTACAGGGGTATGTTTTCTCCCAAGGGCCTCTCTCACCCCCTGATAGATCTCCTGGAAATCGTGTCCATTGACCTCAATTACATCCCACCCATCGGCCTGATAACCCGCCTTGATATCCTGCGGCATCACCTCATCAATGGTCCCGCTGATCTGCAGGCGATTGTAGTCGATGACTACGGTTAGGTCTGTGAGATCGTATTTTTTAGCAAACCTCCTGGCCTCGCTTACTTGCCCCTTGGCCTGTTCTCCATCGCTCATCAACACAAAGGTATGATAACCCAGCCGCAAGAGCTGGGAGGCCAGGGCCATACCGCAACCAGCAGATAGACCCTGTCCCAGATTCCCCGTGTTCCACTCAACCCCCGGAACCCTGGCATCCACATGTCCCTCAAAGATGCTGCCTGCCTGGCGGAAGGTGGTAATGGCCGCATCTACGTCGAAGACCCCCACCCTGCCCAGGGCAGCATAAACCCCTGGCGAGGTGTGCCCATGGCTGATGATGATGCGATCCCTTTGGGGGAAAAGGGGATCAGTGGGACGCAGATTGGCCTTGGCATAGATGAGGAGAAAGATG
Source organism: Deltaproteobacteria bacterium (assembly GCA_019308925.1). Classification (NCBI taxonomy): domain Bacteria; kingdom Pseudomonadati; phylum Myxococcota; class Myxococcia; species Deltaproteobacteria bacterium. The sequence continues at coordinate 8,098 of JAFDHG010000080.1, read as the reverse complement.
TCTATAGAAGACATGGACCCTCCAGGATGTCCCGATCCTGCCAAGGTGGTCATCTTGATGATGTCCCCCCTGGCCAGAACCGCCATGCGCTGCATCTCTCTGACCTCCTCAGCATTCAGTTTTTCTTTCTCAAAACCCCTATCGATCATCGCCACACCCTTTGAGATCTCCCTTTAGCAACAACCATAATATCCTCTCGCCTCTTCTACCCTCATTGAGAGGGACAAACCTCTCCTGGAAATCCCCTATCCCCATAAAGGCCTCCGATAATCCCTATATTGCATATTTCCTGAAGAATGGCAAGGGATTTAACGGAAGAAGATGGCCAAGGCGGTAATGTAGAAGGGACCGAACGCGGGATGGCGGCCTTTCTCAGGGCAGAGGTGTAGGCCCCCGCTGCTACGAGGATGATCCCCCCTGCACCCCAGAGATTGGGGAGTTCGCCCAAAAAGAGAAAGCCGGTGGGGATGAGGAAGGCAGGGGTAAAGGAGAGGAGGGGAGGGTATAGGCACCAGAAAGAAGAGGGGGATGAGAAAGGGAAGGAGATAGAGGAGGCGGATCAACCCCATTTCATAGGGGTTGAGGCCGGAGAAAAAGCGTTTGGTCAAGGCATCGGCCGTAGCCCACATCAAGGCGGACAGGAACGACAACAGGAACCAGAGCAACCTTATTTTTTCGCCTTACCACCGACTAACTTCTTGAGAAAGGGCTCAAAGAGGTCAATGGGCACGGGGAAGAGGGTGGTCGAGTTGTTCTCCGCTGCCACCTCCCGCAAGGTCTGCAGGAACCTCAACTGCAAGGCGATAGGATACTCCTGGATGATATTGGCGGCGTCGGCGAGTCGCTTTGCGGCCTGATATTCCCCCTCGGCGTTGATGACCTTGGCCCTCCTCTCCCTTTCGGCCTCGGCCTGTTTGGCCATGGCCCGCTGCATCTCCTGGGGCAGGTCTATATGTTTGATCTCCACCAGGGATACCTTTATCCCCCAGGGGTCGGTATGTTTGTCCAAGATGCCCTGGAGTCGTTGATTGATCTTCTCCCGCTCCGCCAGGATCTCATCCAACTCCACCTGCCCCACGATACTGCGCAATGTAGTCTGGGCCAATTGGCCGGTGGCATAGAGATAATCCTCTACCTGGACCACCGAATCCTCCGGAGTCATTACCCTGAAATAGATCACCGCATTTACCTTGATGGAGACATTGTCCTTGGTGATGACGTCCTGGGGTGGTACATCCAAGACCAGCGTCCTCAGGCTTATCCTCACCATCCGATCGATACCTGGGATGATGAGAAAGAGCCCTGGCCCCTTGGACCCAATGAGCCTCCCCAGCCGGAAGATGACACCCCTCTCGTACTCCCTGCAGATCTTGACAGCAGCACTCAAGATGATGAGGAGCAAAAGGATCAAAATGGGTAGATAAAACATGTTTTCCCTCCTTTTCTGGTTTTATTTTAAAGCCTTGTAACCTTCACCTTCATAGCTTTCAAGCCGACCACCTTTATCCCCTCCCCGGCCGTGATCTCCTCCTCTGCCACCGCACTCCAGATCTCTCCATGGACCTCCACCAAGCCTTCTGGTCTCAAATCGGTCTTGGCCACCCCTGTCTCTCCGACCAAACCCTCCCTCCCGGTAGTTGGACGGCGGCGATGGGCCCTCACGACCATGGTGAGGGCAAAGAGAAAGAAACCGGCGCTAACCAACACCACGGGCAAAATAAATCTCGTAAAGGAGATCTGCAGAAATTCCGCCGGGCTCTCTATGAGCATGATGGAGCCCAGCAGGAGGGAGATCACCCCCCCGACAGAGAGCATCCCGTAGCTGGTAACCTTGATCTCCGCAATAAACAGAATTATCCCCAGTATGATGAGGGCGATACCCGCATAATTGACCGGAAGCATCTGGAAGGCGAAAAAGGCCAAAATGAGACATATACCCCCGATAACCCCGGGGAGGATGACCCCAGGATTGGCGAGCTCAAAGAAGAGTCCGTACATGCCCAGCATGAGGAGGATGTAAGCGATGTTGGGATTAGATATGGTGTAGAGGAGCCGGTCCCGGAAGGACATCTTTAAGGTCCTTATTTCCAGACCCTTGACCTCCAAGGCGATCACCTTTCCAGGAGAGATCTCCACCCGCCTCCCATCTACCCTGTTTAAAAGGTCCTCCAAACTGGGAGATATCAGGTTGATAACTCTTAACTTCAGGGCCTCCTTGTCGGTAACCGATACGCTCTCCCTCACCGCACTCTCGGCCCATTTCTCATTTTTGCCCCTCTGCCTTGCGATGTTCTTGATATAGGCAACAGTATCGTTGAGGATCTTGGCCTCCATCTCTTTGCTCATCTTTTTCTCGCCCATCTGCACGGGGTGGGCCGCACCGATATTGGTCCCTGGGGCCATGGCGGCTATATGGGCGGCCAAGGTGATGAAGACCCCCGCCGACCCAGCCCGGGACCCGCTGGGTGCTACATACACGATGATGGGCACTTGAGAGGTGAGGATACGCTTTACAATAGAACGCATCGACTCCATAAGTCCACCCGGTGTATCCAGTTGGATCACCAGACAAGGAGCACCATCTTTTTCTGCCTTCTCGATCCCCTCGATGATAAACCCTGCTGTGGCGGGGTTGATAACCCCCTCGATCTTGAGGAGATAGATAAACCCTCCTTGTGCAGAAAGGATAGATATAGACGCAGAAAAGATGAGGAAAAACAAAAAGACCTTCTTAAACATCTCCCCCTTCTTGGCCCGTTATTATTTAAATTTTACCTTGAGGTAACCCCTTTGTCAACATAAAGACCCGCTTTATAGATGGCGGGCAAACCGGCCTCTTTTCCCTTTCGGCAAAAAGAAAAAGGGTTTATCCTTGCCTTTCTCTCCCCTTTCTGATATCATTTTATTAAAAGAGGATATTGTGCGGGCTAGAACAATCATTAGGCTATTACTTCCCCTCCTTTTGGCCTCAGCGCTGGCATGCTCTGTCTTGCCCTGGAGCAAGAGGTCACCTTATACGAAGGAAGAGTTGGCCAGATTGGCAGACAAAGATATATATACCATCGACGGGGAAAAATACATCAAGGTCCCGGCAGGAAGAGATGAAAAGGGAAATATAAAATTTAGATATATGGAGGTGGAAAGGTACTTGGCCGGAGAAATAGAACCTTTGCCCTTAGAGGCGGAGAGGATAAAGAGGGCAGAGGTCAAAGGGGTAGGAAAGGTGAAAAGAGAAGAGGTAAGGGAAACCGAACCGAAAAAAACCCCTGCATTGACCACAAGACCCCTTAAACATCCTTACCTTAAACGAAAGATAGCCGTCCTCAAATTTGATGATCGCACCAAGTTCGCCTATGAGAGATTTGGGGAGATCATAGCGGAAAGGTTGGCCAACAAGATGGAGATAAAGGTCTTTTCCTCCTTGGTGATGGATCGGGAGACGGTCAATCATACCCTGGAAAAGCTGGGCCTCAGCCCTGAAGACCTAAAAGACCCGGCAAAGGCCAAGTTGCTAAACGTGACCTTGGGTATCCAAGGAATCATTATGGGATCAGTCTATGGCCCCTTTGTCACCTCTTCTGCTCCAGCCCAAAGCGAGAAGAGTTCTATGGCCATTGTTCGGATAGAGGCGAAGTTCATCGATGCTACGCATGGACGCATCGTTAAAGAATTTGTCGCCACCAATCCCCTCGCTGAGAGCGAGGAGACAGGGGCGCTCAGCGAAGAGAAGGCCAAATACAGGGCAGTAGATCTGGCTGTTGACCAAATCCTCGCTCGAGTCGCCAAGGAGATAAACGGGATGGACTGGTTCACGCGGATCGCCTTGGTTGAAGGGAATATGGTCTATCTGAATGCTGGTTATCAAACTGGCCTTAAAGAAGGCGACCTCCTGGAGGTATATCCTTCGGGAGGCCTCAGGGGGGCGAAACCCATTGGGAGGATAAGGATTTCCAAGCTATTTGGCGTCGATGCCTCGGCAGCCCAAGTAGTAGAGGGGAGCGGGTTTCAGGTAAACGATGTGGTGAGACCTCTTCCGCAAAGCTAACTAAATCAACGGAAGGGTAATATGAGAGCAAACTAAAAAGTGGGGGGTGAGATGTTTGAGTTAGGGAAGTTCGCCGTTTATCCTGGTCATGGAGTGGGGGTCATCGAGGACATCAAGGGTATGGAGGTGGGGAAGAAGGTGCAGAACTTTTATATACTCAAGGTCCTGGATACACAGATGACCATCATGGTCCCGACAGAAAGCGCCCATAAGGCTGGCATGAGGGAGGTAATTGACCCGAAGAAGATCCCACAAGTCTACGAGATCTTGAAGGAAAAGGAGGTCCCTAATAACAATCATCAGCCATGGAATCAAAGGTATCGTGGCTATATGGAGAGGATAAAGAGTGGTTCTATCTTCGAGGTGGCCAAGGTCTTACGGGAGCTTTACTCCATTAGGGCCGAAAAAGGGCTCTCCTTTGGGGAGAAAAAATTGATGGATACGGCCAAGAGGCTCCTTATCAAGGAGTTGGCCATCTCTAAGGAGGTGGAAGAGGGAGAGATCGGGAAGGAGATCCAAGGCATTTTGTCCTAAAAGAGAAGGGCCTTATTATCCTTTTTCCCTTGTATTTTAGCTGCTCGTCTTTCATGAGCTGATAACTTAGTAATGCTCCTTTCCTTTATCTCGCCTTATTGAAAGACTTATCTAAATTATCATCAATAGACGATCAGGAGGTGCTACATGGAGAAGATAGGTTTAACTATAACCCGCATATCCCTGGTAATCCTTTGCTATCTCGCAGGGACGTACATAGGGCCAGAACTTTTCAGCTCCCCTTACTCTCCCATCTGGGGAGGGATTGGAGGGGGGTTGGTCGCCTCGGCGGTCATCCTCTTGGAGATCAGCATCAAAAGGGCCTCGGGAAAGGGGATCATCGGGGGGATCATCGGACTGATGATGGCCTTCTTCCTCACCCATTTGGCCGCAAAGATCTTCTTTCCCCCCAGCTGGAAAGAAACCCATATCTATCCCCTTCTGTATACCCTTACAGGATATATGGGGATCATGATTGGCGTGAGGAAAGTAAAGGGGGTTAACCCAGCTACCTGGAGGATCCTCAGCAAGACCAGCCCCCAAGGTGAGATGCCCAAGATCCTCGACACCAGTGTCATCATCGATGGAAGGATAGCCGACGTATGCGAAACTGGATTTGTGGAGGGGCCCTTCATTATCCCCCAGTTCGTCCTGCGCGAGCTGCAACATATCGCTGACTCCCCTGACCCACTCAAGAGGAATAGGGGAAGAAGGGGCTTGGACATTCTCAACAAGATGCAAAAGCAAAATGACGTGGAGGTGAGGATATCGGACCAGGACTTCCTGAAATTGAAGGAGGTGGACGCCAAGCTGGTGGAGCTGGCCAAGAAAATGAACGGAAGGATCATAACCAATGACTATAACCTGAATAAGGTGGCAGAGCTTCAAGGGTTGATCGTCTTGAATATCAACCAACTGAGCAACGCCCTGAAGCCCGTGGTCCTCCCAGGAGAGACCATCCATGTCCAGATCCTCAAGGAGGGGAAGGAAACAGGCCAGGGAGTGGCCTATTTGGACGATGGCACCATGGTAGTGGTGGAGGAAGGGAAAAAGATCATCGGCAAGGAACTCGATGTAGTGGTCACCAGCGTATTGCAGACCACAGCAGGCAGGATGATCTTCGCTCGGCCTAGGGAGGAGGATTTTATCTCCTTAGAGCCCTCCTTGCGGGCAGGCAGAATGCATGGCTGAGAAGGGGAACACAGAGTTTCGGATGGGGATAGGCTACGACGTCCACCGATTGGGAGCTGGCCGTCCCTTAATCCTGGGAGGGGTAAAGATCCCTCACCCCCAGGGGCTCTTAGGGCATTCGAACGCCGATGTCCTGGTGCATGCCATATGCGACGCCCTTTTAGGGGCCATCTCTGAAGGGGATATTGGGAGGCACTTCCCCGATTCCGATCCTCAATATAGGGATATGGAGAGCCTGTTGTTACTGCAGAAGGTAATCAAGGTGGTAAAGAAAAGGGGGTTCGGAGTAACAAACATCGACGCTACCATCATGGCCCAAGCCCCCAAGCTGGCACCATATCTCCCCCAGATGGAGGAAAGGATCGCCGAGACCTTGGGCATCAATAAAGAGAGGGTGAATGTCAAGGCCACCACTACAGAGGGGTTGGGCTTCACAGGCAGGGGAGAGGGGATCGCTGCCTGTGCCGTAGCCCTCCTGGAGGGGAGATGAAAGGTGGGGTTAGAGTCCGGTTCGCCCCAAGCCCTACAGGGTTGTTGCATATAGGGAACGCACGAACTGCCCTCTATAACAAACTCTTTTCCCTAAAACATGACGGAGCCTTCGTCCTCAGGATTGAGGACACCGATTTAGTTCGGCTCGATCCTGCGGCAGAGGCGGCGATCATGGAGGACCTGCACTGGTTGGGATCAGAGTGGGGCGAGGGACCAGAGGATACCTCCCTATCTTCTTGCCGGGGAAGATCTCTTGGGATGAGAAGGCCAGGGCAGCCCTTGCAGAAGATGGGGCCCTCAAGGGAAAGGGGCTTTTCTCTCCCATAAGGGCAGCCCTCACCGGGAGGGTGGAGGGTCCGGAGCTGCATAAGGTCTTGCCCCTTTTGGGAAAGGTGGTGATCTTGGAGAGGTTGAGGAAGGTACTGGACAAAAAGGAGAAGGGGAAATGGGGTTGAGGGTATATAACACCATGACCCAGCGGAAGGAGGAGTTCATCCCCTTGCGGGGAGGGCGTATCGGGATGTATGTCTGCGGGGTCACTGTCTACGATCTCTGTCATATCGGCCATGCCCGCAGCGCAGTGGTCTTTGACGTCATCTATCGATATCTGAGGCATAGGGGGTATGAGGTAACCTATGTGCGGAACTTCACCGACGTGGATGACAAGATCATCAACCGGGCCCAGCAGGAAGGGACTAGCACCGAGGAGATAGCCACCAGGTACATCAATGAGTTCAACGCCGATATGGATGCCCTTGGCTTGGAGAAACCTACTATAGAACCGAAAGCTACGGATCACATTCCCGATATGATACACATGGTCCAGCGGCTCTTAGAGGAGGGGTACGCCTATGCGATAAATGGTGACGTCTATTTTTCAGTGGAGGGCTTCAGTGAGTATGGCAAGCTTTCCAAAAGGAGCCTGGAGGAGATGCAGGCAGGGGCTCGGATAGAGGTCGATGAGAGAAAGCGCAACCCCCTGGATTTCGCCCTCTGGAAGGCAGCCAAGCCCGGCGAGCCCTCCTGGGATTCCCCTTGGGGCAGGGGAAGACCTGGATGGCACATCGAATGCTCTGCCATGAGCCAGAAGTATTTGGGCGATACCTTCGATATTCACGGAGGCGGAAAGGACCTCATCTTTCCCCATCACGACAACGAAATCGCTCAGGCTGAGGGGGCTACGGGAAAACTTTTTGTTCGCTATTGGCTGCACAATGGCTTCGTCAATATCAATAAGGAGAAGATGTCCAAGTCTCTTGGAAATATTCTAACGATAAAAGAAATCCTGAACGAATATCACCCGGAGGTGATGCGCCTCTTCTTCCTCTCCCGCCACTATCGAAGTCCTATTGACTACTCACGACAAGAGATGGAGGTAGCCCGTCGGAATCTGGAGAGGTTCTATCAAACGCTAGCAGGGATTAACGAAATTCTCGACAAGGAAACAGAAGGGATTGACACAAGGGAGGGGTTTTCTCCAGAAGAAAAGGCGATCTACAGACGAGTGGAGGAGTTCCCCACTAAGTTTAAGGAGGCAATGGATGATGACTTCAATACGGCCGCAGCCCTCGCTGCCATCTTTGAGCTGAGTCGGGATCTCAATCGCCTCCTCCAAAAACCTTCTCCCCACACCCCCCAGATCCTGCGCCCGGGCAGAGATGCCTTCAGCGAGACAGGAAAGGTCCTGGGCATCTTCCAGGAGGACCCCCAGGACTTCCTGGAAGGGGAGAGGAGACGAAAGGCCAAGGATCTTTCCCTCGCCCAGGAGGAGATCGAGAGGCTGATCAAAGAGAGGGATGAGGCCCGTCAGCAGAAGGACTGGGCTCGGGCTGATGA
>JAFDHG010000079.1 GCA_019308925.1 Deltaproteobacteria bacterium | reverse complement strand
CAAACTGAGAAGAGGGATCTTCAAATTAGTGCCTATCTTCACGATATAGGAAAGGTAGGCATTACCAACACCTATATTTTCAAAGATGGCCCATTGGATGAGGACGAGTGGGCTGCCATAAGAGAACACCCAATAAAGGGGGTAAAAATTGTAGCCCCATTAAAACTTCCCTATGAAGTGATTGCAGGCATCAAGCATCATCATGAAAGGTTCGATGGAAAGGGTTATCCTGAAGGATTGATGGGTAAACAGATACCCCTTTTTGCCCGCATCATAGCCATTGCAGATTCCTATGATGCCATGACAGTGGGCAGGCCCTATAGGGCCCCATTGAGTAAGGGTGATGCAATGCTTGAACTTAAAAGGAACTCCAGCTCTCAATTTGATAGGGAACTGGTTGATGTCTTTTCAAAGGAGATGAAGAAAAAATGATGGGGAAATTAGTCCGATGCATAAAATGTAATGAAGTAATGAATATGACGGAATGGGACTCTTATCCTGAGTATATATGGAATAGTGGAGAAATTAAAGAGATAGAAATGAACGACAGAGAGGCGTTTTTACATAGACATAAAGGACATGAAATGGAAGAGTTGACTCCTGTAACTCCTCCTATAAGCGATAAACCTTATATAGAGCCGATGAAAACATGCTATTTTGAAGCTAGTAATGGTAATAAAAGATTCTTGGTACAAATGTGGCGTAACAAGATCGATAACCCTTTCGCTTATAAGATTATAAAGGGAAGAATAGAGATAAAAAATGAAAAGGTCCAAGTGCAAACTGAGGCCATAAAAAGGCAGATCCGAATGGAAAAAGGGTTTTGTATTTCTGAGGAAAAGGTAGATAAGTTTATAAAGGCCATCCAAAAGGAGGCTGAAAGGTTAAATCCTGAAACCCTTGAGGTGTCTGCCGAAGGTGATACCCCTTTAGTTTCCTACTGTAGATTGGATGATGATTGTGTGAGGCGGATTTTAACAAGATGCCAAGATGAATTTGACCAACAGAAACTTAAGCTATTAAGGGACTTTATCCTTCGAAATAACGAATATTATGATGTTATGACCTTAGTGGTGGAAAAGAGGTTCTCTATAAGGCAGGAACGAAGAAGCCGCCCGCACCATGAGAAAACGCCTCAAGCAAATCGAGCAAGATATAGCACCTTTTAAGGAAAAAATTCTGGAGATTTTCTAAACTCCTCACCCCCCGTCTTATCCGCTTTCCTCCCCTTGGAGGGGAAGGCGGATTTTTTTGCCCCCAGGGTTTTGCCCCGCCAAGGTTTGCAACTACTTCAAATTAAAAGCGCCCCCGGCAGGACTCGAACCTGCGACACCAGGATTAGGAATCCTGTGCTCTATCCACCTGAGCTACGGGGGCACTCCTTACTGTGTTTTTTCAATCTTTAACACCATCAAACCCCTGTGTCAAGCTCGTGGAGTTAACTTCAGACCTTCATATCATCCAACAAAATCACATCCTTCTCCTCCATCACCTTGCGCAGGCGCTGGAGGGCCTTAACCTCGATCTGCCGAATGCGCTCCCTGGTGACCTTAAAAATCTCACCGATGGCCTCCAAGGTCTTGGGTTCACCATCCCTCAGGCCAAAACGGAGATCGATCACCGCCTTCTCCTGAGGGGACAAGAGGTCCAACCAAGAGCTGATCAGCTTAAAGAGCTCTATATGTTCGGTGATGGAAAAGGGGCCCGGTTGCCCCTCCACCTTTAGGATATCCGCCAGATGATAATCTTCCTCTTCATTTAATGGAGTCTCGATGGAGGTGGCCTTGCGCACAGCCATCATCAAACGATTCACATAGCCCACTTCCACCCCCATCTCCTCTGACACCTCTTGGAGGAGGGGCTCACTACCCAATCTCTGCGTTAATGAGCGGGTGACGCGGATCATCCTCTTCATATCTCCGGCCACATGGGCGGGGAGTTTCACAGTCCTTGTCTGGCTCACCAAGGCCCTCTCAATGGATTGCCTGATCCAGAGGATTGCATAGGTGGAAAAACGACAGTTCTTCTCCGGCTTAAATTTCTCTACCGCCTTAATGAGCCCGATATTACCCTCTTCGATCAAGTCCAGCAGGGGAAGACCTTGCCCTATATACCTCTTGGCCACCTTGACCACCAACCTCAGATTGGACTCGATCATCCTCTTCCTCGCCCCTTCATCTCCTTGCACTATCCGGAGGGCCAGCCCCCGTTCCTCCTCCGGGGTGAGAAGCTTGGCTGCCCTTATGTCCTGAAAGTACAAGCGCAGGGAATCGAGGGATCCTTCCTCAGGATAGATCTCCTCTTCTTCTGCCCCAATGACCTCTTCCTCTACCTTCATGATTACCCTTCCCTAGGGCAGAAAACGCAAAGGATCCAGGGGCTTACTCCCCTTACGGATCTCAAAATGGAGGTGAGGACCCGTGGCATTACCCGTTTCTCCAACATTGGCGATGACCTCACCCCTCTTGACCCACACCTCTTCCTTCACCAAATTTGCCTGGTTGTGGGCATAGATGGTAAAGAAACTGTCTTTGTGCTCGATGATAAGGAGGTTCCCATATCCCCTCATCTTATTATCGCTGTAAACCACCCTGCCGCTATCCGCTGCCCTTATAGGGGTGCCTAAAGAGGCACAAATATCTATTCCATCATGCCTCCTTTGCCCATCCATAACGAACTTGGCTGTCACCTTCCCCTCTACCGGCCATATAAACCTCCCTTTCCCATATCTCACCGCCGGTGGTCTCCTCCTAGCGGTGACATCTTCTATATAGACATCCACCTTCAAGGCCTTTTTGGCCCCGGGGATAAAGATCCGCTGTCCCACCTCTATCTTATTCTTATCCTTGATCCTGTTTATTCTGGCCACCTTGTCCATATCAACCCCATAGGTCTTACATATCCGCCAGAGGGTCTGATGGCGTTCTACCGTGTGGTAAACGCCATGCTGGACACCACGGTAGACACCCCTGTGGTGCCGACACCCACTAGAAAAGACCAAAAGGACGACCAAGAAGACAGGGATAAACCTCATCATTAAAGCATGTTAATAAGCATGCCCACTGCTTCCCGCCCCCCCTCTACCAGAGGGACTTTACCCTCTAGCTTCCAGGTCCTGATCCCCACAATGGGCTTTCCCACTTTGAGGGCAATGGCAATCTCTGAGAGGGTTCCGGCCCCCCCATCGATGGCCACCAGTGCATCTGAGGCCTGGACAACGAGGATGTTCCTGGCGTGACCCAGACCCGTGGGTATGACCAGATCGACGTATGGGTTGGCGTCCATCCTGTTGCTGGTGGGTAGGATGCCGATGGTAGTACCCCCTGCCTCCTTGGCCCCGCGGCAGGCCGCCTCCATCACCCCTCCCAGACCACCGCAGACCAAGGAAAACCCCCTTCTGGCGATCTCACCACCTACCTCCCGGGCGATCTCGTAGACCTCTGAAGGGCACTTTCCTGCGCCGATGACCCCTATCTGTCCCTTTACCTTTCTGCCTTCCATCCATGATCTCCGATCAACTTCACAAACCGGCACCCCCCCAAATCATCCTCCTTGTACCCCTTCTCCTTTCTCACCAACCTGAGGAGGATTTGAGAGTATTCATCCCCCACAGGTACCACCAGCCTACCCCCTGTTTTCAGCTGCCGCAAAAGGGTTTGCGGGACCTCAGGGGCCCCGGCGGTGACGATGATCCCATCAAAAGGGGCCTCTTCCTCCCACCCATAAGTACCATCAGAAACCTTTATCAGGACATTGGGATAACCCAGCTCATCCAAGATCCTCCTGGCCCTGGCTGCCAGAGAGCTAATTCGCTCTATGGTGAAGACCCTCTCCGCCAGCTCCGCCAAGATGGCCGCCTGGTATCCGGAGCCGGTCCCGATCTCCAAGACCTTTTCATCACCCCTCAGCTCCAAGGCCTCGGTCATCAGGGCCACAATATAAGGTTGAGAGATGGTTTGTCCCTCTCCTATGGGCAAGGGGAAATCGCCATAGGCCTGAGGCCAAAACCCCTCTCCCAAAAAGATATGTCGAGGGACCTTCACCATGGCCCTCAGGACCCTCTCATCCTTTATCCTCCTGGCCACAAGCTGCTCTTGGACCATCTTTTTTCTGGTCAGGGCAAAATCCGTCGGCTTCAATCCCCCTCTTCCACCATCTTTTTCCATTGATATAGGAGATGAAGGGCCTCTAAAGGGGTCAAGCGATCGGGATCGATCCCTTTAAGCTTTCTGTATAACAGACCATACTTTCCCCCCAAGAGGCTCAACTGACCCCTCTCTTGATCTCCCCCTCTCCCCTTGGACCGGGCTAGCCTGGGTAAGCCCTTCTCATCCAACTCCCCCTTTTCCAAATTGGCCAGTACCTCCTTGGCCCGTTCCACCACCTCCTCGGGCAGGCCGGCCAGCCTGGCCACCTGGATACCATAGCTGCGACTCGTCCCCCCCTCCACTATCCTCCTGAGGAAGATGATCTCCCCGTTCCACTCACTCACCGCTACATTGTAATTCCTCACCCTGGGTTTGGTCATGGCCAGCTCGGTAAGCTCATGATAATGGGTGGCAAAGAGGACCTTGGGGCCTTTTTTATCGTACAGGTATTCCGCCACTGCCCAGGCGATGCTGAGGCCATCAAAGGTACTGGTGCCCCTGCCTATCTCGTCCAATATCACCAAACTCCTGGGTGTTGTCTCCTTCAATATACCCGCTGTCTCCCTCATCTCCACCATAAAGGTGCTCTCCCCCATGGCCAGATTGTCCGAGGCCCCTACCCGGGTGAAGATCCTATCCACCAAGCCGATGGCTGCCTCCTTGGCGGGTACAAATCCTCCTAGCTGGGCCATCAGGACGATGAGGGCCACCTGCCGGATATAGGTGGACTTGCCTGCCATGTTGGGGCCGGTGATTATGATCAGTTGGTTCTCCCCACAGTTCAGGCGGGCGTCGTTAGGGACAAAGGGCTCGAGCTGACCCATCCGTTCGACGACCGGATGTCTCCCCTCGAGGATGACGATCTCATCCTCCTCTGTGATCCGAGGCCTGTTATATCCATACTTGTCCGCCACCTCAGCCAAGGATAGGAGGGCATCGAGGGTAGCCAGGGCAGAGGCTGTGCCCTGAATTCTCCGGTTCTGTCCTGCCACCCGCTCCCGGAGGTGGCGGAAGAGCTCGTACTCCAAGGATTTGATCTTCTCCTCTGCACCCAAGACCTTGCTCTCGTACTCCTTCAGCTGGGGGGTGATAAACCTTTCGGCATTGGTCAGGGTCTGCTTACGTATGTAATTCTCAGGGACCAGATTCAGGTTGGCCCTGGTGACCTCAATATAGTATCCGAAGACCTGATTGTACCTCACCTTTAGGGAGGAGATCCCTGTGCGCTGGCGTTCCTGAACTTCCAATCGGGCAATCCACCCTTTGCCATCTCGGCTTATCCCCCTCAGCTCATCGAGCTCCTTGTCATATCCGTCCCTGATGATCCCCCCCTCAATGAGGGTGAGGGGTGGGTCCTCAACGATGGCATCTTCTATCCATTCGACCACCTCCCCCAATTCGTCCAAATCTCCCCTGATCTCCTTCAACAAGGGAGAGGTAAAGTCCGCTAATTGCTCTTTTATATTTGGAATCACCTTCAAGGTAGTCTTCAGGGCAACCAGATCCCGGGGGTTGGATCTCCCCATCGTCACCCTGGCGTTGAGCCTCTCCAGATCATAGACATCCTCTAGGAGTTCCCTGAGCTCGGCCCGCGCCAAAGGGATCTCTTTGAGCTGGGCAACGGCCTCCAGCCGCTTCTCGATCTTCCCTACATCCATGAGGGGATAGGAGAGCCACCCCCTCAGACTCCTGCCCCCCATGGCGGTGATCGTCTCATCCAAGACCTCTAGGAGGGTACCCCTCTTCCCCCTGCCCCCCAGAGAAGTGAACAGCTCGAGGTTCCTCTGCGTCGTCTCATCCAAGATCAAGTAATCCTCTACCCTGTAGAGGGACAGGGGCCTGATATGTCCTACATCGGTCTTCTGGTTCTTATAGACATAATGCAAGGCAGCAGCAGCAGCATGGAAGGGCTCCTCCATCACCCATGAAGGGATCAATTCCCCCATGAAGTCACCCGTTGAACCGGCCTCTGCCCCAGGTTGATAGTAGAAATCGGGTAAATAATTCACCACCATCGAGGGGAACTCCCTTTTCAGATCGTCCAGGAGCCCCTCATCCTTTAATTCTTCAGGGGCAACGGCCTCTTGTGGCCTGTTCTTTGTCACCTCACTCAGGAGGAGCCCCTCTCCATTTACCCGGCACCCCTTGAACTCGCCTGTGGAGAGGTCTAGAAAGGCGAGGCCGTAACCCCTTTCTCCCGGGCAAAGGCTCATCAAAAAGTTATTCTCCTTTTCCTTGAGGGTTTCCCCCTCCACCACCATCCCTGGGGTGATCACCTGGGTAACCTCCCTTTCCACCAGCCCTTTTGAGCCCCTGGCATCGCTCACTTGTTCGCAGATGGCCACCTTGTAGCCCTTCTCGATCAACTTGCCGATGTACGGGGCAGCAGCATGACAAGGAACTCCACATAGGGGGATCTTCTCTCTATCTCCTTTTTCCCTGGAGGTAAGGGCTATCTCTAAGACCTTGGAGGCGATCTTGGCATCTTCGAAAAACATCTCGTAAAAATCCCCCATCCGGAAGAAGAGGATACAATCCTGATATTCCCCCTTTATCCGCAGGTATTGTCTCATCATGGGGGTGAGATCCTTCTTCACGGCAACCTCCAAAACTTCTTGAGGGTTTGCTTTAACTCCCTCCCATGAAAATACCATTTCCCAAAAAGGGATTCAAGGATTCAAATTATAGAGTTCCAGGGGTCTAGGGGCCCAGGGTTCTAGTGTAAGACAAACCCCTTGAACCCTTAAATCCCGATTGAAGATTGATCACTGGAATCCTTGACCCCTTGAACCCCCAAAAAGAGAAAATTCCTTAGTGGGGTTTCAGGGGGTGAAGCCCCCTGAAGAAAGGCCGAAAATACCGTGGGCTAAATAGCCTTGAACATCTCCCCTTACCATAATATTTCACAGTAAATGGTAGCAAAATGGGGGGGGGAAGTAAAGCTTACCTCTGTTGAAGCAGGCGCTCCGCCAGCTCCAGATCAACCGGGCCCGTGATCTTTGCGTTGCGTGGATCTCCTGCTATTATCTTTACCTTATATCCCGCCTTCAGCACCAACCCGGCATCGTCGCTGGCCCCCCTGATCCCTGCCTCCAGGGCCTTGAGGTGGGCATCCCACAGGATGCGGAAGGGAAAGGATTGCGGGGTCTGGATCTGATATATCTGTTCACGAGGGAGTACTCTGACGATCTTCCCATCTAGGCATTCCACCAAGGTGTCCACAGCCCGCAGTCCGAAGGTCATCCCCTCACGACCTTCCTGGACGGCCACCTTAACCATCTCCTCGGTCACCAGGGGGCGGACGGCATCATGCACGACGACTATCTGAGGTGAATCATCCTTCAGGTATTGCAGGGCCTGCCAGCAGGATAGCTGCCTAGTCTCCGCCCCGGTAATTATCCCTTCTACCTTATGGACTGCGTAGGGCTTTAGGTCCGCGGTGCACCTCTGAACCCATCCTTTGGGTACCACCACCAAGATGGTATCAATGGAGGGGGAACGCTGAAAGGCCTCTACTGTGTGGACGATAATGGGCCTCCCGCTCAAAAGGAGAAATTGCTTGGGGATCTCCCTCTTGAACCTTTTGCCTGCCCCTGCCCCCAATATGATGGCCGTGTTCTTCATGAGGCCAAGATGCGGGCAATCTCAGGGAAGATCCGCTTTGCCACATCTGCGCGGGCTCCCCCATGGGTGATCACGATATACCCCCCGCCACAGATCTGGTCCGCCACATCCTTTATCATCTTTGCCAAGACGGGAAAAAAGTCAGGGGTGAGGCCGCGATCGCCATAGTCCCCCTGACAGGTATCGTGTCCGAAGTTATGAAAGATCAGTTGGGGGTGAAACTCTCTCACTCGGGGTTCAAACTCTTCCTTTACTCGCTGCAGGTACTCCTGGTCACTGGTCCTCCAACCCACATCTACATCGAACTTGGTGCCGTCCTCGGATACCCAGTCAATGTCGCAAAAACAGACATGTAAAACATCTTTGTCTTTTTCAAAGACCGCCCTCGTCCCATCTCCGTGATGGCAGTCGGTATCGATTATAGCAACCCTTTTCCAACCGTACCTTTCGCGCAGATGGACTACCGTTGGACCCGTGCAGGAAAGATACGTCCCTCCCCATGCCGAGGAAGGACTGGCATGATGACCAGCCGCGACGGAAAAGACCAGGGCGTTTTTCAGGCGACCCTCTGCTATCCCCTGTGCAGCGGCTACACACCCCCCCACCGCCCGCAGGGCACCCTGGTAGTACCAGGCATCTTTCACCCTGCTCAGGAGTGAGGGGGTGTGGACCTTGAGTAAGAGCTCCTCTTGGACCGGCTCAGAGGTATAGAGCGTAACGTTGGGCAGTTCAAGGACATCCCCCAAGGCCTGGGGGAAGCCCCTGAACTTGTTCCCGATGATGGGCCAATCCCCTTCTGACATGAGGGGATGAAAGAATATACCCGTGTTCCTCATTTCATCCTGAAAAAATCGACCTCGAGGGGAGTCGAAAAGAAGTTTTTGCGAAGCAAAAAATGGGCACCTTTACCCCTTCCATCCCCTTGGTCTCTACAAGATACATGATCTCTTTACACCTCGATTGGGGGCCAAGAAACTCCCGCTGGCATTGCCAGAATTCAAGAAGCTTCCTTGTTACCTGACTTGACCCTTCATATCGCTTCTGTTGCCAGGTTTGGAGGACTTACCTGATTTTTTGGTCTATTTCATAAAAACTACAACACCTAAAGGTCTTATTTTTTATGTTCAAGAAAGGATCTTGGAGAAACTATCCTTAATTTGGATAACTCAGTCTTCAATGCGGTTTCATCTATCTCAAGGAGATCTTTATCTCCAGTAACCAAAAAATCAGCACCAGCAGCAAAGCAGCATTCAAGGATCATATTATCTTCTTTATCTCTACAAAGTGACAAACTCTTTTCCGGAACAACCACCTTGGCATTAACAACAAATGAGGCGATACCAGAAAGGAGTGACCTCAATTGAACATGGGTTATCTTGCCCTCAGCCTCAAGTTCAATTGGTGTATCCCTATATTCTTTAAGGAGTTGTGGAGAAACCCATACCTCAGTCTCGGTAAATGCCTTTTTGATTGCATTTTCAGGAATGCCTCCGAAGGCAAAGGCGGATATGAGCACCCCAGTATCAACAACTACCCTATCTTTACGTTTCTTCGTAGGCTTTTTTCCTCACCTTTTTAACAGCCTTCTCTATATCCTTAACTGTTAATGTTGTCTTTCTGAAGGTTTCCCCCGCAATCTTAAGAGCAGCCTCCAGCCTTTCCTCCG
>JAFDHG010000078.1 GCA_019308925.1 Deltaproteobacteria bacterium | reverse complement strand
AGGATTCTAGGATTCGAGGGGTCTGGGATTTTAGCAAAAGAAAAACCACTTGGGCCCTTGAACCCTAGACCCCTTTTTTTCTCTAGGGGTTTCAGGGGGCAAAGCCCCCTGAAGTAGGGTCGAAAGGGGGGATTGAAGGCTGAAACATTATCCAGCGTTTCTTTATACCGTATATCTTCACGGTAAGATAAGCTAACAAAAATCTAATAATTTCCTCATAAAATCCTAACCATTTCCTCATACCAAACTAAATACCTCCTTTCAGAATTAAAAAAATTCAAAAAGGAGGTATCTATTATGGGTAGAAACAAGGCTTGGTCAAAGGCAGGGGTGACAGTATCTATAATCTTTTTAGTCCTTTTGGGTTTTAGCTCTTTGGGGCTCGCCAAAGGAAAGACCATCACCATAAGGGGTTCCACAACTGTCTTGCCCATCGCCCAGAGGCTAGCGGAAAGATATCACCAGCTTCACCCCAAGTTGGGCATCTCGGTTTCAGGTGGTGGATCGGGTGTGGGGATTAAGGCCCTTCTGGACGGGATGGTGGACATCGCCAATGCCTCACGCCCCATGAAGGCAAAGGAGTGGAAGATTGCTGAAACGAAGGGGATAAAACCCCATGAGCAGATCATTGCCAAGGATGGGATTGCGGTCGTCGTTCACCCTACAAATCCCATATCCGAACTCACCATGTCCCAGATCAAGGACATCTATGCAGGCCGGATAGAAAACTGGTCCCAACTGGGCGGTCCTGAACGCAGAATAGTGGTGGTGAGCCGTGAGAGCGCCTCGGGCACCTATGAGTGCTTTCACAAGATAGTGATGAAGAAGGAGAAGATCACCCCAGCGGCCATCTTACAGGCTGCCAATGCCGGTGTCCTGAACACGGTTGCCCAGACAAAGGGGGCCATCGGCTACATTGGCCTGGGGTACATCACCGGGAAGGTGAAGCCCCTAAAGGTCAACGGGGTTTACCCCACCCCCGAAGTTGTACGCAAGGAGACCTATCCCATCTCCCGACCCCTGTTTATGTATACCCGGGGGAATCCCCAAGGGGCAGTTGCCGATTTCATCAATTTTGCCCTCTCCCCCGAGGGGCAGAGGATCGCCCAAAAGGAGGGCTTTGTACCAATAAGGCCCGTTAAATAGGAGAAGTGATACCGCGCAAGTATAAGGAAAGGGCCATGGAGGGAGTCTTTCTTTCCTTCGCCTCGGTCTCCCTCGTGGTCCTTTTGTTCATTATGCTCTTCCTCTTCCGGGAAGGGCTGCCCATCTTCCGGGTCATAGGGCCCCTCAAGTTCCTCTTTGGGAAGTCCTGGTATCCCACCTATGAACCTCCGGAGTTTGGGATCCTCCCCCTGATCATGGGTTCGTTATTTATTACTGTTGGGGCCATCATGGTGGCCATCCCCTTAGGAGTGGCCAGCGCCATATACCTTGCCGAGATCGCCCACCCATGGATAAAGGAATGGGTGAAGCCAACCATAGAGCTTCTGGCTGGGGTCCCCTCAGTGATCTACGGCTTCTTCGGCCTCATGGTCCTTGCACCTTTTATACAGGACCTCTTTAATCTTCCTACGGGGCTTACGGCTCTCACTGCCTCCCTCCTCTTAGGGATCATGGCGACCCCCACGGTCATCAGCATCTCTGAGGATGCCCTCAACTCGGTCCCCGGATCGTATAGGGAGGCGTCCCTAGCTTTGGGGGCCACACGATGGCAGACCACCATCAGGGTAGTAGTCCCTGCAGCCCTCTCGGGCATATCCACAGCCTGTATCCTGGGGATGGCCCGGGCCATCGAGGAGACCATGGCAGTACTGATGGTTGCCGGTGGTGCCACCCTGATCCCCACCAGCTTTCTCCAGCCCGTGCGTCCCCTTACAGCCACCATCATAGCCGAGATGGGTGAGGCCATTCACGGGAGCCATCACTTTCACGCCCTTTTCGCCATCGGGGTGGTCCTCTTCTTCATCACCCTGGGTTTGAATCTCTTGGCGGACTTTATCACCTACAGGTTCAAGGAGACGGGGTCAGGGACTTTATAAGCCATGAAACGAGGACGGATGCGAGAATTGATCGCCTTTTGGGGTTTGAGATTGGCCCTAGTTATCATAGTCGCTGCCCTGGGTTTAATCATCTGGTTCCTCGGCAAGAATGGCCTCTCCGTCCTGTCCTGGGAGTTCCTCACCGAACCCCCCAGAGAGGGGATGACCGAAGGGGGGATATTCCCCGCCTTGGTGGGTACCTTTTATCTGGTCTTGGGGGCCATCATCTGGGCACTCCCTCTAGGGGTCCTCGCTGCCATCTATCTTACCGAATACACACGGCAGGGGAAGGTGATCAGGGTGATCAGGCTGGGGATAAACAACTTGGCCGGGGTCCCCTCGGTGGTCTTCGGCCTCTTCGGCCTTGCCTTCTTCGTGATATACCTCGGTTTTGGAGTAAGCGTCCTCTCGGGTTCCCTGACCCTTGCCTTTATGATCCTTCCCACCATCATCAGGGCCTCGGAGGAGGCCATTCTGGCCGTCCCCCAGACCTTTCGTGAGGCCTCCTTCGCTCTCGGGGCCACCCGATGGCAGACCATCTATAGGGTAGTGTTACCCCAGGCCCTCCCGGGGATATTGACCGGCTCCATCCTGGGTATAGGGAGGGCAGCGGGCGAGACGGCCCCTATCATCTTTACAGCGGCCACCTTTTATACACCTCATCTTCCCCGATCCATCTTCGACCCGGTAATGGCACTCCCATTTCATCTTTATGTCCTGGCAACAGAAGGAACCCATCTTGAAAAGACCCTCCCCATCCAGTACGGGACTGCCTTGGTCCTGCTGGGTCTGGTCCTGGGGATAAACCTGGTAGCGATTGTCTGGCGAGCGAGATTGAGAAGGAAAAAGAAATGGTAGAGAAAGATCTAAAGATAATTGCCGAGGGCCTGGACTTTTACTATGGCGACCTCAAGGCCCTGGATGGGGTGAACATCCAGATCCCGGAGCGGAAAGTCACAGCCCTCATTGGCCCCTCTGGATGCGGCAAATCCACCTTTCTGCGGGTACTCAACAGGATGAACGATCTCATTCCAGGGACAAGAATAGAGGGAAGGATCTTAATTGATGGTCATGACATCTATACCGACAATATCGATGTAGTTGGTCTCAGAAAAAAGATAGGGATGGTCTTTCAAAAATCCAACCCCTTTCCCAAGTCCATCTTCGACAATGTGGCCTACGGCCTGAGAATTCATGGGATCAAAGATAGGGTAATACTCGCTGAGATTGTGGAGGAGAGCTTGAAAAGGGCAGCCCTCTGGGACGAGGTGAAGGACGATCTCAAGCGCTCAGCCATGGAACTCTCAGGGGGCCAGCAGCAGCGTCTGTGTATCGCTCGGGCTTTGGCTACCGGGCCCGAGATCCTGCTCATGGATGAACCGGCAAGTGCCCTCGACCCCATATCAACAGCCAAGATTGAGGAGCTGATCCGCGAGTTTAAGAAGCGTTATACAATCGTCATCGTTACCCACAATATGCAGCAGGCAGCCCGGGTGTCTGACTACACCGCCTTCTTTTATCTCGGAAAGCTGATAGAATTTAACGTGACCGAAGAGATCTTTACTAGGCCGAGCAAAAAGCAGACCGAAGACTATATAACGGGCCGCTTCGGTTAAGAGGAGGATACGCAGTGAAAAGACATCTGGAAAGGGAGCTGAACAAGTTAAGGAAGAAAATCCTCACCCTGGGGGCGATGGTGGAGGGAAGCACAGAGAAGGCCATATCATCCCTCATGCGCTACGACCTCAAACTTGCCAGAGAGGTCATCGAGAGAGATCACGAAATAGATCATCTGGAGGTGGAGATAGAGGAGGACTGCCTCAAGATTCTCGCCCTATATCAACCAGCAGCCACCGACCTGAGATATGTGGTGGGGATCTTGAAGATGAACAACGATCTGGAACGAATGGGGGATCTGTCCGTGAACATTGCCGAGCGGGCGACCTATCTGGCCAATCAGAAGGGGACGGAACTTTTTCTTGACTTTACCAACATGTGGGAAAAGACCAGAGCTATGGTGAAGAGGGCCTTGGATGCCCTTATCAAGATGGACCCACAAATGGCCAGGGAGGTCTGCGCTGCCGATGACGCGGTGGATGAGATCAATAGGGAGATGCTCAACCTGATCCAGGACCATATTGAAGATAACCCCCAAGAAGTGAGGCACCTCATTCATCTGCTCCTTGCCTCCCGTCATCTAGAGCGCATCGCTGATCTGGCCACCAACATCGCCGAAGACGTGGTCTACATGATTGAGGGGGAGATCATTCGCCACCGGACAGAGGATTATACCCACCAAGACTAAACCCTTAGAGCCACGTTAAAGTCGTATACATCGAGTTGGGTTAGTCTTATAATACCCTCCCCCTTGATGGGGGAGGGTAAGGGTGGGGGTGAAAATTTCCAAGAAGATTCAACTAGTTGCCTTTTTCCCCTCCCCCTGACCCCCTCCCGCCAGGGGGGGGAGTTCTGCGAATGAGATGTGCCATAGGCACATCACTAGCCCCCTAGAATCCTTGAATCCTGTATTTTACATGGGCAGAGGCGAATGTAAGCTCTCATAAGGGTTACCGTGAAAATACTTCACATTAAGACACACACTTTAGTAGTTGATTTTTCGCCTAAAAACGATATATCATTTCTTTACGAAAATCGCCTTTTTAAAAAGGGACTTATATGGCGGAAAAGGTGGTAATCACTGTCTTGGGCAAGGATAGGGTGGGGATCGTGGCCGAGATTTCAGGGGTCCTTTACCAAAATAACGTGAACATCTTGGACATAAACCAGAAGATCCTGGGGGAGGAGATCTTTGCCATGACCATGCTGGTTGATATCTCCCTCTGCAAGGTCAGTTTCGCTGAGTTAAAGGAACAATTAGGAAATAAAGGTGAAGAGATAGGGTTAAAGATCGTGGCCCAACACGAAGACATCTTTAAGTTCATGCATAGGATATAAACCCAAATTATGCATTAATTTGGGTTTATAATAAGATTAAGCAGGTACATTCAGAGAAATATGCCCAAAAAGCATATCAGGAGGAAGTTGCTGTTTTAAATCTGGCTTCTTAGCGCATTTTTTGGGATAAAGAATGACGTTGGAGTTCAGCGCGGAAGAGATACTGGAAACAGTAGAGATGATCGAGGCCTTCAACCTCGACGTGCGCACCGTCACCATGGGGATCAATCTCCAGGACTGTGCCCATTCTGATTCCCAAAAAACGGGCGAAAAAATTAGGAAAAAGATCACCCAGCTTGCTGCCCACCTGCGAAAAGACGCCAAAGATATAGAGCTGAAATATGGGATCCCCATTGTAAATGTCAGGATTGCCGTAACCCCAGTTGCCAACCTCCTCACCAGACCCTCGGTAGACGATTTCCTCTATCTCGCCCACATCCTTGATAGCGCAGCAGCAGAGGTGGACATCGACTTCTTGGGTGGGTACTCTGCCTTGGTGCAAAAAGGGTTCACCCCGACGGAAAGGGCCCTTATCGACTCCATCCCTTATGCCCTCTCTCAGACAGAGAGGGTATGCTCCTCGGTCAATGTGGCATCAACCAAGGCCGGCATCAATATGGATGCCGTCTACATCATGGGGAGGACCATAAAAGAGACCGCAGCCCTTAGCGCTGAAAGGGATGGGATAGGGTGCGCCAAGCTGGTGGTCTTCGCCAACGCAGTGGAGGACAATCCCTTTATGGCCGGTGCCTTCCATGGCCCTGGTGAACCAGAGGCAGCCATCAACGTAGGGGTGAGCGGCCCAGGGGTGATCCGCAACGTCTTGGAACGAATGGATGGGGCCAGTTTAGGAGAAGTGGCTGAGGCCATCAAAAAGGCCGCCTTTAAGATCACCAGGGTAGGGGAGATGGTGGGCAGGGAGCTATCCAAGAGATCGGGGGTGGCCTTTGGGATCCTGGACATCTCTTTGGCCCCCACCCCCGCGGTGGGGGATAGTGTGGCCGATATCCTGGTGAAGATCGGAGTGGAGAGGGTCGGTGGCCCGGGGAGCACTGCTGCCCTGGCCATGTTAAACGATGCGGTAAAAAAGGGAGGGGCCTTTGCCTCTTCTTATGTAGGAGGACTGAGTGGGGCCTTTATCCCGGTAAGTGAGGACGCAGGGATGGTGAGGGCAGCTGCTGAAGGGTGGCTCACCCTGGAGAAATTGGAGGCGATGACTGCGGTATGTTCCGTGGGTCTTGACATGATCGCCATCCCTGGGGATACCACCCCTGAGACCATCTCGGCCATCATCGCCGATGAAATGGCCATAGGGGTAATTAACAACAAGACCACAGGGGTCAGGATAATCCCCGCCCCCAACAAAGGGCCTGGGGATTGGGTCAAGTTCGGAGGGCTGTTGGGGGAGGCCCCCATCCTTCCCCTCAAGGAGGGGAAGGCGGATAAATTCATCCAAAGGGGAGGAAGAATTCCAGCCCCCCTGCAGGGCTTGAACAACTGATGAAAAAGGCCAGGCTGAGGATACCCGCTTCTACTTCAAATATCGGACCTGGCTTTGATACCTTGGGGCTGGCCCTCAATCTCTATAACTACTTGGAGATGGAAGAGATCGATGAGGGGGTAATTGTCCATTGTGAGGGAGAAGGGGCAGAGAGACTAGGGGAAATAACACCTGAAGAAAGCCTCCCCTATCGGGCCGCCAAGGAGGTCTTCCAGTCAGTAGGCCATTCTCCCCATGGTCTCAAGATATCCTTCATCAACAACATCCCCCTCGGTCGCGGCCTGGGCAGCAGCGGTGCGGTGTGTGTTGGGAGCATAGCAGCGGCCTTCCTCTTGGCCGGCCTCGAACTAAACCCTCACCTGATCCTGGAGCTCGCCCTAAGGCTTGAAAGGCACCCGGACAACATTACTCCTTCTTTGGTGGGGGGGTTCACCGTATCCTGCATATCTCAGGGAAAGGTCTTTTTCGTGAAGATTTCGGTGGCCTTTCCCCTCAAGATAGTGGCAATCATCCCTGAACTGGAGCTACCCACCCAGGAGTCAAGGAGGGTCTTGGCCACACACATCCCCTTTGAGGATGCCCAGTTCAACCTCAACAGGACCGCCCTCTTGGTGGCCGGATTCGCCACTGGAAACTCAAGGGTCCTGATGGAAGGGGTGAAGGACAAGTTACATCAACCGCATCGCGCAGAGCTTCTCCCCGGACTCTACGAGGTCTTCGACGAAGGATACCTCATGGGTGCCTTGGGATGCTTTCTCAGTGGAGCTGGCTCCTCCATAATTGCCCTCACGCAGAACAATGCAAGGCAGGTCGGTCACCGCATGTCCACTCTGTGGCAGAAAAAGTTCGGTATCCCTAATCGCTGGCAGGTCTTTCAGGTGGACAATGAAGGGTTAGTACAAGTAAAAACGATAGAAAGTGAAAGGAGTTGAGGATGAAGGTCCCTTTTCTAGACTTGAAGGCCCAGTATCAGAGGATCAAAGGGGAGATCGATCAGGCCCTTGCCGAGGTGATCTCAAAGCAACAATTTATCTTGGGACCGAAGGTAAAGGCCTTGGAGGAGACTATAGCAGCTTATTCCTCTGCCCGCCATGGGATAGGTGTTGCCTCGGGTAGCGATGCCCTGATGATATCTCTGATGGCGGTGGGTGTTGGGGCGGTCGACGAGGTGATCACCACCCCCTTCACCTTCTTTGCCACGGCCGGTTCCATCTCCAAGGTGGGTGCCAAACCTGTGTTTGTGGACATAGATCCTAGGACCTATAATCTGGATCCCGCTAAAATAGAGGAGAGGATCACCCCTAAGACCAAGGCCATCATCCCTGTACACCTCTTTGGTCAGTGTGCCGATATGGAGCCGATAAAGGAACTGGCCCGAAGGTATGGCCTTTGGCTCATTGAGGATGCCGCCCAGGCCATCGGGTCTGACTACATAAAAGACTCCCACAACCATCAGCGGGCGGGAAGCACAGGGGATTTAGGATGCCTCTCCTTTTACCCCTCCAAGAATTTGGGGGGCTTTGGCGATGGGGGGATGGTTACTACCAATGACGACGAGCTGGCGCACCGGGTCAGGCTTCTCAGGGTGCATGGCGCCGCTTCCAAATACTATTATCAAATCATAGGCGTAAATAGTAGGTTGGACGCCCTGCAGGCTGCCATCCTCCTGGTAAAGTTCCGCCATTTGGAGGAGTGGACACAGAAGAGGCGGGAAAACGCCGCCTACTACGACCAACTCTTCGAGGAGATAGACCACCGAGCTCTGGGGATAGAGACCCCTTACGTCCAATACAGCAACCGCCATATATATAACCAATATGTCATCAGGGTCCCCAAAAGGGACGAGCTCAGGGAATTCCTCTCCCAAGAAGGGATAGGGACCGATGTCTATTATCCCCTTCCCCTCCACCTGCAAGAGTGCTATAGAGACCTGGGATATGAGGAAGGGGGTTTCCCCAATGCCGAGATGGCCGCGAGGGAGACCTTAGCCCTCCCCATCTATCCCGAACTCACTAGGGAACAGCAGGAATATGCGGTCTCCAAGATAGGGGAATTCTTCTGCAGTTTCGTTTCATGATATCCCCACAGGTGAAAAGGCAGGACTACTTCTGGGCCGCCCTTTCAGGGGCCCTTTTGGCCCTGAGCTTTCCCATCTTTGATCTCTGGCCCCTGGCCTGGTTCTTCCTGGTGCCACTCTTTTTGTGTACTCGTGGAAAGGATGGTAAGGACGCCTTTTTTTTAGGGACCTTTGCTGGGGTGATTGCGTATCTCGGTCTCCTTTACTGGATTGTAGTGGCCGTCCACAGGTACGGTAATATCCCCCTCTTTCTCGCCATCCCCATCCTCCTCCTCTTGGTCCTCTACCTCAGCCTCTACTGGGGGGGCTTCGCCTACCTGTGTTCATACTTTAACAAAAAGGGGGGATGGGCCCAGATCGTGGCCTTCCCCGCTATTTGGGTGGGGTTGGAATACCTGCGCTCCTTTCTTCTCTCTGGGTTCCCCTGGGCCCTGCTCGGCTACTCTCAGTATCTAAACACCCCCTTTGTCCAGATAGCCGACATCACCGGTGTCTATGGGATCTCCTTCCTCCTGGCCTTGATCAGCACCCTCCTTTCCCTTTGGTTTATCAGTTGGAGGGAGAGGAGGGGGATGCCCATCAAGGGCACTATCTTCACCATGGCCTTATTGGCCCTGGCCTTTGCCTATGGGTCCTGGAAGATCCATTCCCCTTTGACTACTGGGAAGGCCCTTAAGGTCGGAGTGGTCCAGGGGAATATAGAGCAGGATGTAAAATGGGACAGAGGATTTCAACGGGAGACCTTAGAGATCTACCGACGACTCACCTTCGACCTAGAGGAAACCTCGCCGAAACTCATTGTCTGGCCCGAAACAGCCCTCCCTTCCTATTTCCCCTCGGGTACTGAGCTGGACCAAGAGGTATTGGCGATCCCTAAGCAGCTAAAGACATACCTCCTTTTCGGTAGCCTCTCCTGCAAAAAAGGGGAAAAGGAGATAGAGATCTACAATAGTGCTTATCTCCTCTCTCCTGACCCCCATATCCTGAATCGTTACGACAAGATCCACTTGGTCCCCTTTGGCGAATACGTCCCCCTCTCCTGGCTTTTCCCCTTTTTCAGCTCGCTGGTGGACATAGGAAACATCTCTGCAGGCGAAGAAGCAGTGATCTTCCGGCCCCCAGAGGGTAAGTTCGGGGTCTTGATCTGCTTTGAGGTGATCTTCCCCGAACTTTGTAGGGAGTTTGTCCGCAAGGGGGCCAATTTTATGGTGACCATCACCAATGATGCCTGGTTCGGAAGGACATCCGCCCCATACCAACACCTCGCCCAGGCGACCTTCAGGTCTATAGAGAACAGGATATGGTTGGTCAGGGCGGCCAACACCGGGATAAGCGCCTTTGTCGATCCTTGGGGGAGGATCCAAAAGGCCAGCGGACTCTTTACGCGCGAGGTGTTAACAAAGGAGATAGATCTCAGGGGCGAAGGAATGACCTTCTACGCCAGACATGGAGACCTCTTTGCCATCATCTGCTCTCTGCTGGGAATAGGCCTTATCGGGTATGACTTGTTCAAAAAGTGGGTGATCGGATCCTGACATGAGACAAAGATCTTCTTTACCTTTTGGATGGGGTCTTCTCGTGTCTGGGTAAGAGGCTCAAGCCCCAAAAGCTTTTTATAGACTCCATTGCTTCGGGAGATATCTTCGCCGACTTCGCCTA
>JAFDHG010000077.1 GCA_019308925.1 Deltaproteobacteria bacterium | reverse complement strand
TTTCCCCGCGAGATGCCCATTTCAAATGGGACTACGAGAACCAACCTGCTGAGCTATGGGATCAATATAAATCCACCGTCTATGAAGAGGAACACTTCCGCATCCATCCCCTTCTGCATTTTACTGAACTGGACATCTGGAGCTATATAAAGAGGGAAGAGATCCCCATTATAGAACTCTATTTCAGCAAGGAGGGCAAGAGGTTCAGGAGCATCGGGTGCGTGCCCTGCTGTAGCCCCATTGATTCCCATGCCCAGACCATAGATGAGATAGTGGAAGAGATCAGGGCAACGAAGACCTCCGAGAGGGCAGGGCGCGCCCAGGATAAAGAGGATGTCTACACCATGCAGAAGTTAAGGGCCTTGGGGTATATGTAAGGTGACTGGGCGAAAATGGCCGTTGAATTGCTTTTCATCGGGGTTTTATTTATATCGTTTTGTGCAGAATATATAGATTCTAGCATTGGCATGGGATATGGCACCACGCTGACCCCCATACTCTTATTAATGGGTTTCTCACCGTTGCAGATCGTACCTGCTATTTTGCTTTCAGAATTTATTTCAGGCATACTGGCAGCATTTCTGCATCAAGGAGCAGGGAATGTCTTCTTCGACTTTAGAAGGGATGATGAACACAGAATTGCCAAAGCGCTTGGAAACCTGGGCTACATGCCGAGATCAAAAGACTCCAAGGTCGCATTGGTGCTGGTAATGTGCAGCGTTACCGGGGTAATTGCTGCTGTCTTTGTGGCATTAAATCTACCGGTCTTTTACCTCAAACTGTACATAGGGATTCTTGTATTGACAATGGGAATCATCGTAATGATGAAACATAAGACTAAAATTAATTTCTCATGGAAGAGGATTATGGGAATCGGTATTCTTGCTTCATTTAATAAAGGTATGTCTGGAGGAGGCTATGGCCCCCTTATTGTATCTGGTCAGATATTGTCAGGAGTCGATACTAAAAGCTCAATAGGCATAACCGCATTGGCAGAAGGGGCCACCTGTTTTGTTGGTGTCTTGA
The DNA here is from genome assembly GCA_019308925.1 of Deltaproteobacteria bacterium. Lineage (NCBI taxonomy): Bacteria > Pseudomonadati > Myxococcota > Myxococcia > Deltaproteobacteria bacterium. Next base: position 9,519 of record JAFDHG010000077.1, on the reverse strand, counting down.
CCTATTTTGTCATTGGTACGCATGTTGACTGGGTTTTAGCCCCATATCTGGTCATAGGTTCATTGATCTCTGTCCCACTGTCCGTCTATACTGTAAAGAAGATGCCAGTCAAGGAGTTTACATTAATAATCGGATTGGCAGCTACAGTGCTCGGGATATTAACACTGGTTAAATTGATCATATGAAGAAGATTTGGGTATGGACAAAAAAGCACTAAGATTGGTGATTGTTGGCCATGTAGATCATGGCAAGAGCACCCTGATCGGGAGGCTCCTTTACGATACGGAAAGCTTGCCAGAAGATAGGTTAAAGGAGATAGAGAAGACCTCTGCGACCCTGGGAAGGGAGACGGAGTTTGCCTTTGTCATGGATTCACTGGAGGAGGAAAGAAAAAGGGGTATCACTATTGACACAACCCAGACCTTTTTTAAGACCCCCAAAAGGAGATATGTGATCATCGATGCCCCCGGGCACAAGGAATTCTTGAAGAATATGATCACGGGCACCAGTCAGGCAGAGGCCGCTCTGCTGATCGTAGACGCCCAGGAAGGGGTCAGGGAACAGACCAAGCGACACGGCTATATCTTGGGGATGCTGGGGTTGAGACAGGTAATTATAGTGATCAACAAAATGGATCTGGTTAATTATTCAGAAGAGAGGTTTCAGGAGGTAAAGGAAGAGATAGCTGCCTTTTTAAACAGCCTCTATATCAGCCCGCCTTACACCATCCCCATCTCGGCCATCAAGGGGGACAACGTGGCCAAGGCCTCAGGGCATCTCCCCTGGTATAAGGGATCAACAATGTTGGAGGCCCTGGACACCTTTTCTGAGCTAAAGATAGAGGAGAAACCTTTCCGGTTCCCCGTTCAAGACATCTACCAAGTTGAAGGAAAGAGGATGATCGTCGGCAGGGTGGAGGCAGGCAGCGTACAAAGGGGGGATACCTTATATCTTTTGCCTCTCAAAAAGGAGGTAAAGGTTGAGAACATCGAAAAGTTCTTGGCCGAAGGGGTGGATGAAGCCGGTCTGGGCGAGTCTATCGGAATCTGCCTGGGGGGAGACCCAGAGGTAGAAAGGGGACAAATCTTATCAAGGGATCTGAGTCCCATTATCACGGACCGCATCAAGGCCAACATGTTTTGGATGGAAAGGGGAGGTTACAAGGTGGGGGACCCCCTCCTCTTCAGATGTGTGACTCAGGAAATCCCCTGTACGATAGAGAATATATACAAGAAATTCGACCCCGCCTCTATGGAGGTGATCCAGGAGGATGCCCATCGGATAAGAGAGGCAGAGGTGGCCAAAGTTATGATCTCCCTTTCTAAAGAAGCGGTGATAGATCCCTTCCAGGAGATACCTGAGATGGGAAGGTTTGTGTTGGAACAAAAAGGAATCCCTGTGGCCGGGGGGATCATCTTATAACAGGATCGAAAAAGGTGAACATTGCTTGAAAACATCTGTGCAAAGATATAATATTGACCGATATCAGGATGACTGATTCCTTGTCGTGACGAAAGGTATAAGGAGACTGCCCGAGGTACTTGTAATAAAGACCTTTGTGGCATGATGAAAGACCTTGGCAAATATGACTGCATCGTTGTAGGCGGCGGCCCTGTGGGGGCTGTGGCAGCCAAGACTGCTGCCTACCATGGGGCAAGGGTACTCCTGGTGGAAAGGGATGAAACGCCTACTTATCCGGATCGCTGTACAGGTATTGTCAGTCCCCGATGTCTCAAAGAGGCAGAACTCGATGATGGTGTAGTCCTGCAGGAGATCAGAGGTGGGACTATCCATGCCCCCAACGGCCGCCCCTTGCGGATCGAGGCAAAAGATACCAGGGCCCTGGTCATCGATCGGCGCCTCTTTAACCTCAAGCTGTTAGAGATGGCCCAGGAGGTAGGGGCAGAGTTCATTCACCATAGCCGGGTGGTCGGCCTCGATAATCAGTTGGCGATAATCGAGAGGAATGACGCTACTTATCGGGCAGAGACGAAGGTAATCATCGGTGCCGATGGGCCGAAGAGCCAAGTGGCAAACTGGGCGAAGCTGCCACCCCCGGGCCAGTTTTTTTTAGGTCTCCAGGCCACAGTCCGGTATGAACCTGAAAGGCCTGATTTCATAGAGGTCTTCTTCGACCAAGACCTGGCCCCCGGTTTTTTCGCCTGGGTGGTCCCTGCCGAGGAGGGGATCGCTCGGGTGGGCCTGGCCACTTACCAAATGAAGGGGGCCTCTTTTCTTCTGAAAAAACTTCTGAACAAACTCAATTTAAGACCTTTGAAGATCAGCGCCGGCCTTATTCCCATCGGTCCCAGACCGAGGACGGTAGCCGGAAAGGTGATGGTAGTTGGCGATGCCGCCGCCCAGGCCAAGCCCACCTCTGGAGGGGGACTTTATACGGGCATCGTGACGGCGAAGATAGCGGGCCAGGTGGCAGCCAATCATGCCCTGGCCCATCAAGGCATTAATGGTCTTATGATCTATGAGAAAAGATGGCGGGAGAAACTCGGCCATGAACTCTCCCTGGGGATTGCACTGCGCCGTCTCTTCAGTCACCTCCGCAATCATGAAATCAACCTCATCTTCGCCATCCTGGACAACAAGACCTTATTGGATATCATCAGCACCTACGGGGACATCGATTACCCAAGCATTATATTGAAGGCCCTCCTTCAACAACCAAAGGAGTGGAGGAGGGTATGGAGGGGCATAAATAGAAAACTTGTCCATAACTTCCCCCCATTAAAACCGTAACATAGTTTTTTTAAGTTGGAGGTGGGGATAGTCATATCAGGAATACCTTCTAATTCGATGAGCCCTACTGTATCAGATCCTCATAAAACTTAACCTTTTCCATATCACCGAGCCTTAAATAGAGATCTTTGAGCCTCTCATAGGCAAAGGGGTCGTCCCCCAGTTGTTTATAGGTATCGATCGCCTCTATGAGCATATCGTTCTTTTCATAGGCAAGGGCCAGATCTCTGAACAGGGGTTTAGGGCAGAAGCCCGATTTTTTCAACCCCGTAAAGACCTTAATCGCTTCATCATAGTCAGATGAGTTATTAAAAAGCATGGTCCCGTAAAGATACTGACACACCAGACAACCTGGGCTCACCTCCGCCAAGGTACGAAAATCCTCCAGCACCTCTTTGTGGCCTTTGGAGAGAAAGGCGTCCAGATGCCCCATCCTCTCGGTCAGCTTTTCCAGAGCAGATTGATCGGCGAACATATCAATAACCACTGACGCAGCCCTTTCATAATTCTTGAGTCTTATAAAGGAACGGATCAACCAGAAATTATCCGCCTCAGTTAAGGGACTTTTGTGCTCCAGTTCCTCAATTATCTCTTTATATCCCCCATGATTAAATTTTTCTTCAAGTAGGTGGGTTGAAAAGCTCTTAGGGGCAACCCTTTCCCTTAAGTAAGCGGCATAGGTCAGGTTCTGCAACTTTGGACGAAGCTCTGGATTCATTGAGAAGGCCTTCTCATAGTATCCAACTGCCTCTGCCCTGCGGCCTTGCACCATGGCTATATGGCCTAACCCAACATAGGCCTCACTGTACGTGGGATCATAGGCGATCACCTCATTATATACTTTTTTCGCCTCATCTAATCTCCCCTCGCTGTAGGCCCTATTTGCCTGGGCATATAGGAAATCGGCTTGATTCCTGTAGAACTCCGCCCGCAGGAGGGAGCATCCAACCAAAACAAAGATCAATAAAAACCAGAACCGGTTCATCTCAAAAATTCACCCCCATGCCGACCTCAATTGTATTTGAGGTCTCCTGGCTTGCCCTGTCGCCAAAGGCGACGTATAACGTGGCCACATACCTCCTGAAAAACTCGAACTGGTAGCCAACCTTGGCAAAAAGATTGGAATCGATCTCATCGCTAAACACAAAGCGATTTTCAAGCTCAAAGAACCATCCTCTCCACTGCCCCCAAGCCAGAAGGCTCAACTCATCCCAACAGGAGGGATCAGAACCGCTGGCATGCCGGTTGATCCACTGGAGGCCTGCAGAGATTGTCCTCCTGGGGGGCTTGGTATAATGGACCATCTCCCTCACGGTATGGGTTGTATCGCCATCTGCTATGTTCACCGAATAACTCAGCTCATTGGACCAAATATCGGTAAACCGGTGTAGGTGTCGTGCCCTCACCGACGTGTAGTCAGATGCATCGTCCTCATGGTCGATTACGCCCAGCATGAAATCGTGCTTCGGACCGATACCAAACCGTATGTTTCCGTCCACCTCATACAGATCGTCATAGTTGCTCCTTCGCTGGTAATAAAAAGACCTGAAGATAACCCCTGCCCGCTCCATAAAGAGGATTCTGCCTGGATAATAGTCGACGACACAATCGACACCCCTGGCATCAGACCTAACGTCCCTGGAGACATAGGCGAGATCCGCCTCAAAATCCTCGCCCAGGTCCTGATAGCCCAGCACAGCCCGCATCCTCGGACCTTCATACCGCGCCTCCATCCTTCCTGCCACATCCCATTCATCTGTCTCCTCATCATCCGACATTGCATATTCCGCCGCCATGCTGAAACCCCGTCCGAGATTTAACACCCCATCCACACCCCCCACGATATTCCTCACCTCATCATCAAACCCCGACAACTTATAATACCTACCTACGAAACTACTTCCGATAGAGATTATCCCTGACAGGGGTATCTCCATCCTCGCGGCGTAGCCCTTTTCTTCAGAGAGAGTATCCCCCTCTGATACAAAGCCAAGGCCGGTCACGGTTACAATACCTGTATCCACATCAAGCCTCGCCCCGGATTTAAACCTCTCTGTCCTGATATCGTCAAAGAGCCTGAAGGGACCAATAAATGAGCCCAGACTCTTCCTGAAGACCGACAGAAATTTAACATTTTTCTTCTCATAAGCGAAACTTGCGTAACAGTTGTCCCAATTGGTCTGCTCGCGCTCCCGCTGGATGAGGTAGAGATTGAGATCGGCCATAAAGGGTTTCTGGTCGTAAATCCCATGAAGCCTGAACCTCCCCTCATAGGTATCCTCATCCTCGTCCGTGTCCCTGCGGAAAAACCCCGAAATCTCACCATCAATGCGGTAAGGCCTTACCGGTGGGGGCAGAGGGGGTGGGGCAAGAGGTCTGGCGGCCCTTTTTATGACCCTCACAAGAATAGAATCGGATACCGTCCTTCCATCAGGTAACTCTAAAATGAAGAAGATCTGGTACTGGCCCTGCTGGACCAACTGCCTTCTATCATCTCTCCCATCCCATTGCCACTGCCCCGGACCTGCCCTGACATCTTCCCAAACCTCCTGCCTTATTACAGCGCCCTTGAAGTCTTTCGCCTGAATGGTGAGGGTTGTGGCATCCTGGGAGAGATAGTACTGAACTAGGACCGACTCCCCAGCCTGAGGGTCGAATTCTGAAGGAAATGGTCTTTGAAGGACCAAAGTCTCTTCAGCGGCAAAGACTACATTCAAGGAAGGAAACCCAGCAGAGATAAAAAATAAGGCGAAGATCCATATACATCTGTTCCTCATGGACATCGTATCCTGCAATGTGGCGCTGCATCATCACAAATAACATAAAAGCTGATAATTTTCACCGCCTCGTCCCCAGCGCTGTTGCGCCCCCTCACGATAAGGATACAAGCCCCCCTGCCCTTCGCAAATACTCTGTTCATAGCCCTTTCTAAGGAGGCCCTGAACGTCCCTGCAGCGCTGTTGATGGATACAGGGAGAGACATCCCATTAAGGGTGGCCGTTATCGAGCTTATGCTACTTCCTGTAACAATAAATCTACCGTCTGCAAAACAAGGCATTTCGTAATTGTCGTAAAACCCCCCATCCTGGGGCTGAATTACCTCAAGGGAGATAGATGTCTGCTTTGGCCCCACGAAGTCCTTAAATATAGCAGGTGTCTTGTACACAGGGATCTTTAAAGGCAGCACCCACTGCCTTGCCTCCTTGTCGGTCAGGGTGAGGGCGCAGTCCACCTCCTCCACCGGTATGTTGGTGTTTGAGAAGAACTCGTCCTTGATAAGCAGATCAAACCCCCCTGCCGATTCGGTCCTTTTGCCTTTCTGGATATCCCCATACTCCGCTTGGTCCCGCTCAATGGTGATGTAGGGGTGCGTTATCCGTAAAAGCCCCCTGGCCTGGGCGATATCCATATCGGAGAGGACTTCAACAAACAGCCTTACACGCTCCCCTGGATTGATCCTTCCATCAGCATTGCCCTGAAAGTCCCATGCCGAGTAACCGGTGATCCGTACACCCCCTATGGCCTCTGAAGGTAGCTCCACAGCCAAAGGACCACCAAAAGTAAGGCCCTGCTCAGCCCTGTTGCCCCGGCCATCAACCACCGTGAGTACCGCCCTGTGGGACTCCTCGGTAATCTCTATGGGACCAGAGGCACTGAAAAAGCCCGTCTCCTGATTGTAATAATACTGGCTTCTGGGTATCTGTCTCCCATCAAGGGAAAGATCTATCCCTTCCTTTGTCACATCAAATCCCCGATCCTTGATAAAGGCGACAAACACTGGAGCACCCTCTACATTACCCTGATAGGCGAAGTTATAGATGTGGGGCCTGTAGTTGATATCAAAGACCAGATTGGCCTCGTTCTCCAGCCCCACATTGTCCACTACCCTCAGTCTCGCCCTGTGTCTCCCATCGGCGAGATCAGCCAAATAAAGGAGCATCGTCGGTTTTCTCCCGTAGGTGACAAAGTTCCTCTTTATAACCCCATCGACCTCCAGCTCGGTGAGGCCCTCATCAATACCTGAGATGTCAGAGTACTCCCCCACCAAAAGGTGCTCAAGGCCGAGGGAGTTCAGAAAGTCCCTGTTTTCTGAACCTGAGAATTCATCGAAACTCAAACTCACATCAGGAGGCCTCTTGGGGATGCGGATGGTCAGGTTACCATGGGCCCAACTGTAGCCATCATTAACGCTGAGAGAGGTACGATATATCTCCCTGTCATCTATTGGCAGATCCCCTCTGAATTCACCCGTTGCAGGCAAAAGGTCAAAGGCAAGACCGCCATATCTCCAGTCCCCATACCGGATGCGCAGATCAGAAAAAGGGGTAGATCGATCAGAGATCATTGCCCTCACCTTGTGGCCCCCCTCATCATACCTCAGAGCAGAGATGATAGGAGGACAGGTGTCTATCTCTCTTGTTGTTACTCTTTTATAATATCCCCCCCTTATCCTGTTCAAGATGTCTATCAAAAACCCCTTCGCTTCACGACCACCATATCCTGAGCCAAATGCCAATGAAATGCCCTTGCTCTCTTTTTCCTGTTTTTCCACCATCTCCTGAAACGTTGGCATTGAAATGCCTTCTTTCTCCTTCTCTTTTTCTTCTTCTATTTCTCGCAACATCTCCCGAATCTCTGGTTTGGTGATCCCAATAAGTGCACCAATGCCCCTCCTGGTCCTCCTGCACTCCTCTATCAGTGTTACCCAACAATCGCCTCTCCTCTTGTACTTCCTTATACATCCAGCCCCCTTTGACATCATAGTCCAACCCAGAGGAATAGACGCAATGTCAAGGGAGACATCTGTGCTGGCCCTCCCGATCAGGGCACCTTCCCCCGGGGTGTAAAACTGCGCCTTTGCAATAGAGGTCACCCTGTTGCCTGCCTTATCAGTCACAAACAACTGTGCCTTAACAACACCTATATCTGGTTTGTCATCAAGAAAGGCCATAAGCTGGCCTGTTGCATGATCAAACTCAAATATCGATTCTTGGCCGTTTATATAAAGTCCTACCTCTAAATCCCTTAGCTCTGTACCCCTGTCAGAAATCCTTGCACTGAACACATCATCTTCAGGGATATACCTGAAATCTGATATCTCAGGTTCACCGGTATTGACACTGAACTCCCCCTCCAATTTGGTCCACTTATTGGAGAGGCGGTCATATACCGAAAGGGTTACTTGATGATCCCCCTCCCCTATGGGCGAGTATTGAAACCCATCTTCCCTTACCCCAGTGGGGATGATCTCCATGCCGTCTAAATCTAAAACGAGAAATAGATCCCTTGCTGTGCGCCCCTTCCACGATGCATCAAGGGAGTTTGCCTTGCTATTGTAAAAAAGGTTCACCCGAAGATCGGCTACTTTTAACCCAATGTAGATTTCACGAACCTCCCTCGGCCCCGGTTCTTCCCTTATTATAGAATGGTCCTTGACTGTGAAGTCTATATATTCGGGCCCCTCTATCCTCAGGACCGCCTCCACAGTGTCGGTCGCAGGCCTTGTCTGGGTTACCTTCCATACCCTCCATCCAATGGGCTCCTCAACTTCATCAAGGGTGATATTTGGGTAGGGTGACCCCGACTTCGGGACTGTGTATTTGTATGTCTTTATGTATAAAGGTGCATCCATCCCGATGCTGCCACTGCCGTAAACAGCAGGTCCGGAGTTGGATGTACCCCCATATGTAATCCAATAACAATATTGCCTTATCTTTTTTGAACCTTCTTCTATACCACTCCCAATTTCCCTGGATATCTTGACCGGATATGATTTGAATTGATAAGTCCTCTCCCCCACATTGCCCGCCCTGTCATAGACCGCAAGCTTCAATATATGCTCCCCATAGGGCAAGGCCTCAATCTCCAGGGGGAAAAGAAGCTGAGCGCCCTCTCCCCTGAGGACAGGTTCCCTAAACGTCCTCGTCGGCCTTTTCTCCTCCTGCCATCCCAACGAAGGTTGCTGATAGGGGCTGGATGATTTTATGATCGTCCTCACCCTCACCGTCTCCTCCACCTCTACCCTCTCAACCCCCGAGCCCTCCTCTTTGATGGGAATGGCGATTATCTGAGCCGAAACAGGAACCACTTTTGTTTTAGTTAAAAGAAGGCGCCCTACTCGATGTTTAAGATCCCCTATTTGATCCAACAATATCTCCGGTGAAATGGTGTCCACAATAAACACCTTCTGCCTGAAATCTATCACCTTCCCCCCCTCATCCAGGACCTCTACGGTAGCGGTGTGGGGACCATCTTCGAGGTTGGAGGCCTTGGCTGCCAGCTCTACCGTCCCATCTGCCTTGAGGGTTATGGTGGGCGCCAATACCTGCTCAGTGCTCGCTGTCTTGAGCACCACCCTATCCTTTACCATCGCCACTGTCAGCGAGGCACCCTCCTCTTTTGCACCAACAATGGACTTTATCCCTGGGTTCCTTTCTGCTATATATTCCATCTCCCTTGAAGCTACCTTCTTAGCACTTTCCACGCTTAGATCCTTGATCGCAAGGGAGGGAACTATTTCAAATTTTAAATCACCTCTTGACACCTCTCTGTTTTCAAAGTTCATTATCCTCAAATCTGCCCTATGACCACCAAACTCAAAATTCCCTTTGTGTTGATACCTGCCTTTATTCATCCCTTCGTCTATAAATTCGCCTTGTACCTCAACCCCATCTATACCCATCTTTGCATATTCATCCAGATACAGCTTCGTCGTCCTATCACCTTCCAATTCCCCATATACAACTAAACCCTTTGTCTGCCCTCCTA
>JAFDHG010000076.1 GCA_019308925.1 Deltaproteobacteria bacterium | reverse complement strand
TAAGATTCCTAAGTCCTGTATCCCCAAAGTAAACCTTTGGGTTTTTAACCACCTCCAGCCTTTTATTGGTGTAATAAGGCACAGCGAACCTCAGGATATAAGTCTGCTCCAGAATAGACAGATGCTCTTTTAGGGCCTTATAGGGTAGATCTGAGGCCTGGGAGAGCTCATTGTAGTGGACCAAATTACCGATCTGCAGGGCTAAAGCCTTCATAAGCCTTTGTAGATGACGTTCGGTGGCCAACCGGAAGAACCCCCGGATGTCTTTTAAGAGGTAGGTGTTTATAATACCTTTCAAAACCTCTTTTTTCTCCTCGTCAGAGTCCGACAGAACTACCCTGGGATATCCACCCCAGATGGAGAATTCCTCCCAAAGGGACATCAACCTCTTATGAAGAGGTTGGGAAATCTCCTCGCAGTTGCCAATATCTTCTATCCACCCTTTATAAAAGCCTTCGTAAAGGTTAGGCTCCTTAAAACTCAGAAACTCAGTAAAATTAAAAGGGAAAAGTTCAAAGGCAAAGATCCTTCCTACTAAATATCTGACCGCCTTGACCGTTAAATCAAGCCCGGAAGAGCCAGAGATGATGAACTTGGCGGTGGGATAATGGTCATATAAATATTTTAAAAGCCTCCCCCCTTCCTCGGCATATTGGAACTCGTCTATGAAGACAAATTTCCTCCCCTCAACGTGAAGTTTGGCAAAGGCCTTTACATCTTCTTGAAAAAGGGAGAGCACCTCCCTGTCCTCAAAGTCCAGAAAGACGGCATCATCTTTAACCCCCTCGAAGACCTTCCCCATCAATGTGGTCTTCCCTGTCTGTCTTGCGCCGACGATAGCTATGATCTCCGGAGAATGGAGAAACCTCTCTATCTTCTCTTCTAACTCTCTCCTTATGTAAATTTTAGCCCTGCTGTTTTTTATCATAAATAAATTTTAGCAGACTTAAATGAGTATAGCAAGAAAAAACTACCTATCCAACTTTGTACACCTTTTCTTCTTTTATGACCTCAAGTGGATCTTCTATGGCAGCCAGTATATCCTCCAGCTTTAGCTGTGGACTCCTTATTACATCTTACCAAATTGCTACTTTCTCAAACAGCCAGGGGGCAGATGTAGGAATATCAGATGATTGTGCAGGTGATCTTATCGCTCATTGGTCAGTTGATACAGAAAAAATTCACCCAAAATCTCCTTAAAGTAACTGAATTTTAAAAACAGTTACATTGTAATGTAATTGTTTTATCCTTCAAGGCCTCTCTACGAAAATTTTTTTCTAGCCCCTGTAACTTGCTGACTAAGGAGTAGAAAAATCATCCTATATTGAAAAACAAATCTCCTTATGCTCAAAGTCTGTTCTGAAAAAACATTGTAAGTTTTAACCCTGCTATTTTTTATAGTGAACCTCTCCGCCCACAGAGCGGGACATCTTGAAGAACAAGGAGGAGAATTGCATCCCCCTTGCCTCTGCTCCGCATTTATCCCCGTCCACAGGACGGGGTATTCTGGGTGTTTTTCATAAACTATTCCAAAAAAGTAAATATCATGTAAGCCCACGGTTCTGATCTCGATTCTTAAAGTTGACTTCTTTTAAAATTGAAGTATAATTTCTTTGGGTGGCTGAGCCTGGGTCCAAGTACTAGGCAAGAGGTCAAAGAGCCTAGGGCGTCAGGACAAAAGCCGCAAGGCTATACAATCCCTTCAGGGGAGCGCCTATCTCAATTAGGACAGCCACCCAAGATATTTTCTCATAAATACCTCTGAAACCACTCCAGGCTCACCTCTATAGCCCTTTGGCGATGCTGGGGATCAATAAATCGATGGTCCCCACCCTTAAAGACCTCCAGGTGTTTGGGGGAACGGGCCGACTTATATAGCTCTTCGGCCTGGGACAGGGGGACAAGTTCGTCTGCCTCCCCGTGCAGGATTAAACAATGAGCTACACCCTTAATGGCTCCCCTGGCATCGTATCTCTTTATGTCCTGATAAAAGGCCTCCTGTAAAGCTGGAGCATCCTCTTGTATCCTCTCCCTCTCCCCTCCGAAATGTGAAGGGGTGGCCCAGAGGGCTAGGGCCTTCACCCTGGGATCAGCTGCCCCTTTAAAGACGGAGATAAACCCACCCATACTGCTCCCCAGCAGACCTATGCTATCGCCTAGAAGGGGATGATTGACCGCAAGCTCAAATATCGCCTCCAGATCCTTTATCCTGGAAGAGACGGTAGTCTCGCTGATCTCCCCTTCGCTCTCACCGCAGCCTTGATGATCATATCTGATGAGGGCGATCCCTCTGGCGGAGAAGAACTCCCCGATCTCCACGAACTTATCACTATCCTTGCTGCTGAAGAGCCCGTGGGAGGCGACGACACAGGGGGGTGAGGGGTCCCGGGGGAGATGAAGTATCCCATAGATCTTTCTTCCCTCACTTATCGCCCGGATAAACTCTATGGCCACGGCCGATTAACCCCCTTTTGCATATCTTCTCTGAAAATGAGAAATGGAAGCATAATTTTAATGAAATATCTCTACATCAGGAGGGGCGGCATAGAACTCCACCCCTCTCTCTTCTACCCCTTCCAGGAGCTCCTTGACGGTCTTTTTCAATATCGGATGGATCAGATCAGGGGCCAACTCCGCCAAGGGGATGAGGACAAAACCCCTCTTGTGAAGACGGGGGTGGGGGATAACGAGACCCCTTTCCTCGATGACCTCTGCCCCATAGAGGAGTATATCCAGGTCGATGACCCTTGGCCCCCATTGAAAGGTCTTTCTCCTCCCCATCCGTTCCTCTATGCCATGCAAGAGCTGTAGGAGGGAACGAGGGGAAAGATGTGTAATCACCTCTGCCACACAATTGATGAACCAATCCTGTTCACGGTAACCTATTGGCTTTGTCTTATAGAGGGAGGAAATGGCTTGGATGTAATTTTGACCGCTTGAGGATAAATCTTCTAGGGCACGCAGACAATTATTCACTTTATCGCCGAGGTTTGACCCTAATCCCAGATAAACGACCTCCCGTTTCAAATTGCCCTATTTTTTCTTTGGCTCTGAGTCTATCTTTTTATCTTCTTTAGGGGTCACGTCGATCTCTGGAGACTCTTTTATCGATTTCTTGAAGTTCCTGATGGCCTTCCCAACACCTGATCCTATCTCCGGAAGCCTGGAGGCCCCAAATACAAGGAGAGCAATGACAAGGATGATGATAAGCTCTGGCATGCCAATGCCAAACATGGCTGACTCCTTTCCCAGTTAAACGAAAAATGGCGGAAGTGTACGGGAATCGAACCCGCCGCGGATGCCCTACACCCGCCACTGGATTTGAAGTCCAGGAGGTCCACCAGGGACCTATCCACTTCCTTTTCTATCTTGCCAAAACCATCAGGAGAAGTCAACCATGGATTTATTGATCCTGGAGGGCTGTTGACAAAGTAGTTAGACGAAATTAAAATATTTTTAGATCAAGAACATAACTTATGAGGGAATAGTTATGACCCCAACAAAGATAGAGGAAAGAGTAAAGTGGCTGAGGCGAGAGATCGAATATCACAACTACAGGTACTATGTCCTGGATGAACCGGAGATATCTGACGCCGAATACGATACCTTAATGAGGGAGCTGGAGAAGTTGGAGGAAAAACACCCTGAGTTCAGGACCCCCAACTCCCCTACCCAGCGCGTGGGCGCCCCTCCTTTGGAGGAGTTCGGCACGGTGATCCATACCATACCGATGTTAAGTCTGGCCAACGCCATGGAGGAAGGGGATGTCATAGAGTTCGACCAGAGGATCAAGCGCTTCCTCAAGACGCATGAGGAGATCGAGTATGTGGCGGAACCCAAATTGGATGGGATAGCCGTCGAACTGGTCTATGAGCAAGGGGAGTTTACGGTGGGATCCACCAGGGGGGACGGGGTCACTGGTGAGGACGTTACCCAAAACCTGAGGACTATCAAGACCATACCCCTGCACCTCATAGAGAGGAAAGAGACTCCTCCGGATAGGCTGGAGGTGAGGGGTGAGGTCTATATGGAGGTAGAGGACTTCAAAGAGCTCAATAAGAAGAGGGAGAACAGCGGTGAATCTCTCTTCGCCAATCCCCGCAACGCCGCTGCGGGGTCGCTGCGCCAGCTCGACTCCTCCATCACCGCCCAAAGGCCCCTCAAGATCTTCTGCTACAACGTTGGAGAGGTGAGGGGGAGGGAATTTGAGAGCCAATGGGAGGTCCTTCAGACGCTTCCCAAGTGGGGGATTAGGGTAAATCCCTTGGTCCGGAGATGCAACAATATCCAGGATACCATCAATTATTACAAAGAAATCAACGAATTACGTGAAGAGCAACCCTACGAGATGGATGGTGTAGTCATCAAGGTGAACAGTTTCGGACTCCAGCACAGGCTGGGAGAGGTCTCCAGGAGCCCTCGATGGGCCTTGGCATACAAGTTTCCTGCCAAGGAGGCAACCACCAAGATCATACATATCAAGGCACAGGTGGGGCGCACAGGGGCCCTGACTCCTGTGGCCGAGATGGAACCGGTGAGGATAGGAGGGGTAGAGGTGAAAAGGGCAACCCTCCACAACCAAGATGAGATCGACAAAAAAGACATCAGGATCGGGGACACTGTGGTGGTGCAGAGGGCTGGGGATGTGATCCCGGAGGTGGTCAAGGTCATAAAATCCAAGAGGACCGGGGCCAAGCGGAGGTTTACCATGCCCGATAAATGCCCAGTCTGCGGGGCTGATGTGGTCCGCCTCCCAGGCGAGGCCATCCATCGCTGTATTGGCATATCATGCCCAGCCCAATTGAAGGGGAGGGTAAAACACTTCGCCTCCAAAAGGGCCATGGACATCGATGGTCTTGGGGTGAAACTTATCGATCAACTGGTGGGCGAAGGCCTGGTCAAAGACATTGCCGATCTTTACTATCTGAAGAAAAGGGACCTTATCCCGCTGGAGAGGATGGCCGAGAAGTCGGCGGAAAACCTCCTACAGGCCTTGGAGAAGAGCAAACACCCCCCCCTCGCCCGCTTTGTCTATGCCTTGGGGATTAGACATGTGGGGGAACACATCTCTCAGGTGTTGGCTCAGAGGTTGAAGTCCCTGAACAGGTTCTTCCAGGTCACAGAGGAGGAATTGCTGGACATCCCGGAGATAGGCCCTGAGGTAGCCCAAAGTGTGGCCAGGTTCTTCCGCGAAAGTGGGAACCGAAAGGTGATTACAAGGTTGCAGAGGGCGGGGGTAGAGATAGAGAAACCGAGAGAGGAGAAAGAGGAGCCCCTGAAGGGGATAACCTTCCTTTTTACCGGGGCGTTGGAGAAAATGGCCAGGAACGAGGCCAAAGACTTGGTGGAGGGACTTGGGGGGGAGGTGGCCTCCAGCGTGGGCAAAGGGGTGGACTATGTAGTAGTGGGGAAAGATCCTGGTTCGAAATATGCTAAGGCTAGGGAGTTGGGCCTCAAGATCATCGACGAAGGAGAGTTCAAAAGGCTGGTGGGGCTGGCATAAACCCCTCCCGTTTATCCCATTTCCCATGATCCCCTTTCAAGTCATTCCCAAAGAGAGACGCGGACGGGTGCTAAAGAGGACCAACTTCGGTTGCCTGAGGGGGGTATATACTATCAACGTCACCAACGGATGTGGTTTAGCTTGCGCCTACTGTTATGCGAGAGGCTACTCTCAGGTCCCCCCTAAAGGGGAGGTGGAGCTATACGCCAACCTCCCCTTCCTCCTGCAGCAGGAGTTCACCAATCCCCGCAAGCAGGGAAACCCCGACCTGGTGGTCTTCAATACTGCCTCTGACTGCTTTCAACCCCATCCTGCTATCTTAGATATCACCTACCTCTCCATGCAGACCCTGCTGGAGAATGAAGTGACTGTTTCTTTTCTGACCAAAGGGGAGATACCGCCTCGCTTCCTTCAACTGTTCCGCCAGTGGCCCGAGGGGGTAATAGCCCAGATAGGGTTGGTGTCCCTCTCAGAGAGATATTGGCGGCATTTTGAGCCGGGGGCTGCCCCGCCTGTGGTGAGGTTGGAAAATATACGGGCCCTCTCCGAGATAGGGATCATACCTGAGGTGAGGATGGATCCCATCATCCCCTTTTTGACCGACAACGATGAGGAAATCGAGAGACTCATGGGGGCCATCAAAGACCGAGGGGTCAATAGGATAAGCCTCAGCTATCTGCATCTGCGCCCAGGCATCGCCAGACAGTTGGAGGAGGAACTCCCCCCTCTTTATAGGGATATCATCCATGCCTGCTTCCAAAACCAGCCTTGGGTGGAGGTAGGTACATCCACCAAGACCAAGCTCATCCCCAAACCTTTGCGAGAGAAAGGATATTACAGAATAAAGAAAATCGCACAGGCCTACGGGCTCAATTCGGTCATCTGCTCTTGCAAGAACCCCGATCTAAGGGGAGGGATCTGCGTCCCAGAGCGGATTATCAAGAGGCGTCCATTTAAAAAAGGGGGGGGAAAGGATCAACAATTGACCCTTTTTCCGTGCTGATGCTCATTCAAAGACAATGGGGGTCAGGTCTTGCTTTTTGCCTACACTGAATTTATCCATTCCTCCCCCCCCCTTGTAGATCTCTTCATTTTGCCCTGAGGCAAAAAGCAAGACCTGACCCCTTTATGACTTTTTGTTTACCAGATCTGCACCTTCTCCAACTGAAACTCCACACTACCCACAACGGGGAGTTCTAAGGAGATATTCACGGGAAACCTCATGTCATCATCCGTATACCATATCTTTATCACCCCCTCCCTGTCTCCCAGGCTGGAAAAAGGAACCTTGGACTCCAGACATATGGTCCTTACCTCACCGTAGAGTGGGGTTGTGATCTCCCTATGGGAGGCAATGAAAATCACCTCCCTCACCTTTATCCCATCATATATCCTCATCTCTATCTTATCACCCTCCCCCACTTTTACATCCAGAAAGTATTTGAGGAAGATGGCCAGGGGATCATAGATTTGAGGGGGGACCGATACCTCCCTCACTTGGGGGGGGTCCACCCTCTCAACGACTACCTTGGAACCATCCATGTCGAAGGTGAGGATATCGGTATAGTATTTTTTCTGCGAGAAGATCCCCCATTGATCCACTTCTTTTACATATTGCTGGGGCTCTAACCCTTCCTCCTTGACATAAGAGCGGAACCGATTGTGCATCCGAAAAAGGGGGAGGGTAAGACCCGTGGTATCCACCTCTGCCTTCACCAGGTAAAGAGGGCCTTCCCGCTCTATGGAAAGAGAGGCCTTGAGGATGGTGGCCCCCACCTTATGAACTCGATAATGAAAGCTCACCCCCTTCCAAGGAAGAGAGGCACAACTTGGCTCATGGGGTAGATTCACAAAAAAAAGGACGAAGAGAACTGTAGCGACGATCCTAACCCACCTCATTTCCTTTCGACCTCCTGACCTTGATCTCCTCGGCCAACTCCCTCCATCGCTTTCTTACCATCCTCTCCGGAAAGAAGGGATGCCGTAAGTAGGGGAAGGAGTTCTCCTCAAAGTATTGCAGCAGCCTTTGTATATTTTTCCCCAACTCCGCCTCCCTGACCCCTATCTGGGTAAGTTCTCGATAATACTCCACCTCCTTCCCCAAGGCCTCCTTTGCCTCCAGTTCATGGGGATTGGAGAGGACGATGTCTTGAAGGTACTCCGCTCTGACCTTCACCTTACCCCTGATCACCACCTTCAGGTTCCAAAATTCGGCATAATAGTTGAAACTCTCATCAATTACCTCTAACACCAGCCCATTATCTAAGACAAACTTTTTGATCAACTCCCCCAAGAGAAATCCTTTGTTTTTAAACCCTCATGATGGTTTATCCTCATCCCCACTCATGAAAATACAGGATTCAAGGATTCGAGGAGCCTAGGATTTTAGTAAAAGAAAAACCACTTGAATCCTTGAACCCTAGGACCCCTTCTTTTCGAGGGGTTTCAGGGGGCGAAGCCACCTGAAGGGGGGCCGTAAATAACATTAAAGGATGAAAGATCATACAGAGTCTCTTCATGCCGTGCAATTTCACGGTAAATTATACCCATTTTTCCAAGGCAATAGCAAGAGAATATGGATGTTGACATTCCCCCATCCGTGGAGTAATGTGCACCTAAACATATCCATGGAGCAGGGAAGAGATGATGGATTCACGCCTCCAGGAGAAAAAAAATGTGGCCTATGAAGAGCACGACCCCAGCTACGGGGCAGTATATATCTATGAGGAAAAGCTGGCCAGTATCAGATCTAAACATCAGAAGATCGAGGTGCTGCAGACTAAAAACCATGGTAGAATTTTGCTTATAGATGATTTTATGATGTTAACCGAGGATTCCGAGTTCGTATATCATGAGATGATAGTCCATGTCCCCTTGGCCTCCCATCCCCTGGCGAAAAGGGCCTTGGTTATCGGAGGGGGAGATGGGGGGGTGGTCAGGGAATTGCTGAAGTACCGCCGCTTGGAAAAGATCGTCTTGGTGGAAATAGACGAAGAGGTAATCAGGGTCTGCCAGCAGTTTTTCCCTGAGATGTCCCGTAGCCTCTCTGATCCCAAGGTGGAGGTGATCATCGGGGATGGGGTAGAATATGTAAAAAATGCCCAAGAGGGTCTTGACATCATCATCATCGACTCCACCGACCCCTTCGGGGTCGCTGAACCATTGATCAGCCCAGAGTTTTACCAGGCGTGTTGTACAGTACTGGGAGAAGAAGGGCTGTTAATGCAACAAGTAGCCTCCCCCTTTTTTACACCCGATACATTTGTGAAGGTCTTCCATAATATGCGCCAGGCCCTTCCCATAGCCAGTCCAGTCCTCCTGCCTGCCCCCTTCTACGTGAGCAGCGATTGGAGCCTGGGACTGGCCAGTGCTTCGGATAGATTCTTTAAAAAGGAGATCCCCTCGGGCTATTGGAGCCCTATCCCAGGCCTGAAGTACTATAACCCTGAGGTACATCGGGCCTCTTTTGCCCTCCCCAATTTTGTGCGGGACCTTTGGGATAGGTCCTTGCGCTCGCCTGATTTGCCCAAAAAACCTAAAATTGATTCTTCTTCTATTTAGTTGGTGGAACTGAAAGAATTCGAGGGACCACATAGCTCATAGTTCATAATAATGAGCTATCAGCTATGAGCTAAAAGAGGGTTTAAGGGGTCTGTCTTTCACTTTTCTCCCCAAAGAGGTGTTTGTTCCTCTCCTTGTCCTCCTCCGTCAATAGATCCCCCAGCAAGCCCTCAATGGTATCCTTTGAACACCTCACCTTCATCCGCCCCTCGATGTCCAGCAGGTCCATGATGCCATATTTCATGTAATCGAGGACCAGGCCATATTCCTTTTCCAACCTCTCCGCCACCTTTTTCATCTCGGCGATCAATTCCGCCGTCTTCTCCTCTGCGACCGACCTACGCTCCTGAGGCGGGGTCTCCTCAATCCTCATCCTCGCTCTCTCGGCAATCTGCTCCATCGCTTCGCGCCTGATCTGCAAGAGTGCCTGTTGGGCTGCAAAGCGGACATAGGAGATATGATCAGTTCCAGCTACCTCCTCCAGGGGACCGATGGCCTTTTTGTCCCCTATCCTCCCCAGGGATGCAGACGCATTCATCCTCACCAGGGGGTTATCATTCTTCAGCGTCGAGATGATCAGTTCCACCGCCTGATCACTCCTTATCTTCTCCAAGGCCCAGAGGGCATTCATGCGGACAAACTCATCCTTATCCTCCAGCATCTCACCCAAAGGCTCCACCGCCCGGGGATCCCCGATCTGCCCCAGGGCCTTGGCCGCCTCCCTGCGGACCCCTTCATCTTTATCCCGCAGCGCTGCGATCAAGGGCTCCACCGCCCTGACATCCTTGAGCCTGCCCAATTCCTCGGCACTAGTCCAGCGGACAAGGGGGTTTTTATCCTGCAAATCCCTGATCAACTCCTCTATCCCCTTTCCCCCTTGTGAGAGGACTTTTGTGGGGAAAAATAAGAGGGAAATTAAAATGAGAGGGAAAATCCCCTTCCTCAACGCATCTTGTGCCCTCTTCTCCTTCCTCATCACTACCTCCTTTTCTAAACTTATCTCTTATTTAGTCTTTAAGGAGAGGAATCAAACAGATCAATTTCATCACACTTCCTGATCCATTCTTAAATTGATGAGGCTCTTGGGGGGGAATATAAAGGGTGTGACCTGGTCCCAGCTTAAACTCCTCCCCCTTATCGTTGACCGCCACGGCCTCCCCCTCCAAGATAAATATCTCATGTTCCTCAGGGTGCTGATGCAACGATGTATGACCGCCGGGTTCAAACTCGAAGACCCGCATGGCAAAGTGAGGGGCACCTTCCTTGTCGGTAATCACATACCTTGCCCTCACCCCTTGAAAACCAGCCCTGTCCACATTCTCCAACTCTACCTTTGTATAATGCCTTATCTCCATCTTCACCCCCAGCCTCTTGGACAATCTGTAAATAATTATACTAAAATTAGATCACCTCTGCAAGAAAAATGATTCAATCCCCGTAATCCCTCAGTCTTGGGGGGATGGGTTTCAAAGGGCATCTTGTTCCCGAGCGAAGTTGCTGGGAGCGGTGGGGCACCCACCGAGGGTGAGCAGGAAGGGGAAAGCCCCGCCTTTAGAGCGGGGAAGGGGCAAGTATTCCCCGCCTGCGAACCCCGAAA
>JAFDHG010000075.1 GCA_019308925.1 Deltaproteobacteria bacterium | reverse complement strand
TCGTAATACCCTCTTCATCAGCGGCCCCTCCTTTCAAAAGTTTTTAACAAAATAAAATTGTTACCATTTTAGGGGCCGCTACCCTAAATTTCAACTAACTTTGACACACCCTCATGAAAAGAGCGGACATGAAAGTTTATTATCTTCAGCCAATAACAGATGATATTTTAATTAAAAAACTGCATCGTAAGATGGGAGAAGAGATTCTGCATTATGATAGAATCTCTTCTACACGCAGGGAAGAACCATATGAGACTAAAAATGAATTGGATCTGAAATATGTTGAACATGTTAAGGGAATCATCAATGATGTGGGTGATTTTATTAGAGGTTTTTTGCCGAAATTTTTTTCTTCCCAAAGAGCAGATTTTGATTATGTGCGAAAATATAATGTTGGATTCTTGGACAAACATAAACTCTTGGTAAAAGTTAGGGCAAAAACAAATAAAGGAGAGAAAGAACTTTCCCTGAGTTTCGATCTGCCTTCATTCCTTTACGTCCCTAGAATACTTTATAGAATGAAAGGACAATATGTATATCTCCACAATCATTTAGAATCTAGAATTTCATTTGTAATTGGCAATCGAGAGAATCCTAAAACAGATGACTATTTCATTGATGATGCAATGGAAGAATTGTGGCATCTTGCGATTCATCCTTATCTTATAAAAAAATTGAATAGAAACCTCGGGAGTGAAGAAATAAAACCAGACGGCGACATGCCTAAGATTTTGATGGAAGGAGAGTATCTCGCCAAGGCCTTTACACTTGTTTCATTCGATGAGTTCAAGGAAAAGAAGAGATACGATATTCCTAGCAGGGAAACTAAGGATAAGGGCAAAAATTTAGTTGATAAAATCAAGGGTATCGGAATTAAGAAAGCCTTGAAAGAAATCAGTAGACCTGGAATTTTTGATAGTTAAAAGCGTTACTTATTACAAAAGATACGAACCTGCAAGAGGTAAATAGTCTTCAGGCTCTTAGATTACCCACTTCGCTAAGAATGGGAAATCTTATAAGCATTAAAATTCAATCAAATAATTGAGATGGTAAAAATGGCTCCGCCTTTCACATGTAGAGGCCGAGGTCCGAGGAGCTCTAAAGGTAGTTTGCCCCTGTTCGCCGTTTACACGCACAATCCTAACTCTTAGGGAAAAGTTAATTTTGAGCAGTGGTTCCACACAGAGCTATTCCGATAACAATCCCTCTCTCAAGGATCTCTTTTCGTAAAGGGCTCTGGTTCAATACCCCTACGAGGGCTGCCTTCATCAATATCACTGGAGAGGTGTGGAATGCGGTAAGGAAAAGCGGAATAAACGAAGGCCTTTGCCTTATAAAGAGAAGATAATAGGTGTTGAGGTTTAGATATCTACAATTTTCAACAGTAGAGCCCAACCGCAATATGTTGTATATTGATCTAATAAAATTCTTAAGACAAGTAAGAGAAAAAATTTAATATTTAGGCCATTCTTTCATAATGAATAAATCACATGAGGAACCTCTTACAAATTATTCCCTCTTGCTTGACATGGGAAGCAGCAGGAAGGGTGAGGGTATCCCTGAGCCCCGTCTGACGAGACGGGATTTCTTGAAGTTTTGCGGGACGAGTTTCAGTGTTCTTTCCCTTGCTCACCTCTTCGGTTTTCCGGAAACCGTGCGGGCACAAATGGCCAAGAAAGGCCTCATCAAGATAAAGCTCTCCCCATATTTTACTGCCCTGGATGGAGGAGAGATCCAGTGTGAACTATGCCCCAAGCGATGCCGTGTTCCCAAGGGCAAAAGGGGTTTTTGTAGGGTGCGTGAGAATCGTGATGGGAAATGTTACAGCCTGGTCTATGGGAATCCTTGCGCCATTTATTTAGACCCGATCGAGAAGAACCCCTTTTTTCATGTCCTTCCTGGCACCCGTTCTCTTTCGCTCGCAACAGCGGGGTGTAATTTCGGGTGTAAGTTCTGCCAGACTTGGGAAATCTCCCAAGCCTCCCCAGAGGACGTATACAGCTACGAAATGCCACCTGAGATTGTGGTGAAGAAGGCCAAGCAGATGGGGGCCCATTCTGTTGCCTACACTTACGTGGAACCTATGATCTTTTATGAATACATGCTAGACATTGGCTCCTTTGCAAAGAAGGCCGGCCTTCTGAATGTCATCCACTCCAATGGCTTCATCAATATGGATCCACTCCGAAACCTGTGCAAAGTGTTAGACGCTGCAAATATTGATCTGAAGGGGTTTACGGAGACATTTTATCGTGAATTGTGCAGCGGAGAACTGGCCCCCGTGCTCGAGACCTTGAAGACGCTGAAGCAGGAGAAAATCCACTTAGAGATCACAAACCTCATGATTCCCACAAAGAACGATGAGATGTCGGTGGTAAGGGAAATGTGCCTCTGGGTGAAGAGAGAATTGGGCGCGGATACTCCAGTCCATTTCTCTCGGTTTTATCCTTTGTACAAGCTCAAGAATCTCCCCCCAACGCCGGTTTCGACGCTAGAGAAAGCCCGGGCAGTAGCTTTGTCTTCTGGCCTTGAATATGTATATATCGGGAACGTACCGGGCCACGAGGGTGAGAACACCTTCTGCCCCAGGTGCAAGAAGATGGTAATCCAACGAACGGGATACATGATTGGAGAGATGCACTTGAAGGGAGGCAAATGCGATTATTGTGGAAAGCCTATACCCGGCATTTGGGCGTGAGGAATTCAGCTTGATCGGCGGTGACGGTAAAAGTCCCTGACCGCCACAGATTTGGGGTCAAGGTTGGTCAGGCCGTATTGTTCAGCCCAGTCCATTGCCTCCAAGAATTCATGCACGGTGATCCCACGGGAGATTTTTGGATATTCAAAGGCTTTGTATTCCACACGGTATTGAGGCATGATGTTCACGTAGGTGGATTTGGGAAGGTTCTGGGCCACCCACTTGACGAATTTCTCCGTCCCGGCCACCCGGTTGGGCATTACTAGGTGTCGGATCATCAGCCCGCGAAGGGCAATTCCTCGCTCATCGATCAGAAGTTCTCCGACCTGCCGGTTCATTTCGATGATCGCTTTCTTCGTTACTTCAGGATAGTCCGAAGCCCCGCCTAAATATTTCGCCGCCTGATCAGCATCCATATATTTCATATCCGGCATATAGATATCCACGATGCCATCTAAGATCTTCACTATCTCTAAGCTCTCGTAACCGCTGGTATTGTAAACCAAGGGAAGACGCAGCCCTTTCTTCAAGGCAATCCGCGTGGCATTGAGGATGTTGGGTATGACGTGGGTGGGCGTGACTAAGTTGATGTTATGGCAGCCGATCTTCTGGAGGTAGAGCATCATATCCGCCAGATCTTCATCTTGAACTTCCTTACCTCTTCCCTCAATGGAGATGGGCCAGTTCTGGCAGAAGACACAGCGGAGATTGCAGTTGGAGAAGAAGATGGTGCCAGACCCATGTTGGCCCACCAACGATATCTCTTCGCCAAAATGGGGGTGAGCGCTGAAAATCACGGGTCTGACCGGAGCCCGGCAGAACCCTCTTTCGCCTTTTTGCCGATTCACCCCACACCGCCGGGGACACAGCTGGCAATGCTCGAAGATGGCATAGGCTTCCTCGACCTGCTGAGCCAATTTACCCTCTTGCTCCAGTCTCTCATAAGCTGGATACCATCGCTCTCCCCTTTTCTGTTCGGCATGAAGGGAGAGGGGAGAAAGGAGCAGCGAGCTGCCCAAGAGGAGAGAACTTTTGATGAAATCCCGGCGCGTAATTTCCATACCGGACACTCCATTACCTCAAAGGCTACAGGCCCTTTTCTTCAAGCATAGAGCGAAAAGTCTTGAGGGCAGACTTGCCCACAGGTATTCACATAGCTGAACATTTGTAAGATGACCTCTTTGATCTCCTGAGGCGAGCAGCCTAGTTGAACAGGGCGTAACATTGCATTGGCCAAGTCATTATCTAAAACCCACCACAGAGCAAAACCTGTTCACTAGAATATCCAATGAAGTATAGACCCGCTATCTTTCACGTTCTCTCATTCAACTCCTCAACAATGTTACTGCGCTGCGGCCCTGGTGTCAAGGCAGTAAGCCTCGAGAGAAGGGACACTTCCCATATTTCTTTGAGGTTTAGATATCTCCATGACATCAAAGAAATTGAGAAGTTTAGATATTGGCAAGATATATACACTGTATAATTTTATTTTTGGATTCCGCAGTTAAAACCTGCATCAAATATTGTATTTATTGGAATCGAGTGAATCTTCATATTCCAATTAGAAATATTTAGATTGAAACAGCCAGAGGAATTGAAATACAACCAGCCAAAAAGGCCGGGCAACACAATCTATTCAAACCGGAAAAAGAAAAGAAACGTCACCTATCATCTTTTTCTTGACATGCATTTTTAGTCTGCTAAAATTGAAAGCGCCGACAAAGCCAAACCACCCGTGAGGGTGGGACGGAAAACCACGGGTCTTTGAATCTCAATTGTTGGAATCTGCGAGTGGCTTTTATCTAATTGGGTGAGTGTTATAGCGCGACCGTTGACAGAGCCACCTTAGCGAAAGAATCGATAAATTTTAAAGATAGCCGAGTTGCCGAAGTGAATGGGTGACTCGGCTTTTTTATTGGTGTAAATCACCTAACAACATATCCCCTAACCTTCTGGAGTGAGCTTGCTGTGGCCTCTGATCTGGGTAAAAATGTTGCAGAAACATACAAGCATCTAAATATAAAATGAAAATTGAGCTGTCCCACAATTTTTTTAACGAACTGAAATTGGTTATTTTTTCCGTATTTATTCTCAATGTTTTGGATGGTGTCTTGACGATCATCTCGGTGTCCACAGGTAATGCG
This sequence comes from Deltaproteobacteria bacterium, assembly GCA_019308925.1. Classification (NCBI taxonomy): domain Bacteria; kingdom Pseudomonadati; phylum Myxococcota; class Myxococcia; species Deltaproteobacteria bacterium. Next base: position 5,949 of record JAFDHG010000075.1, on the reverse strand, counting down.
CTAGAAGCTAATCCTCTGATGGCGTATCTGATCGATTATCATCCTGTCCTATTTATGATCTGTAAACTACTTCTCGTCTATCTCGGATCTGTTATTTTATGGCGTTTTCGGAAAAACATGTTAGCCATCTTTTCAATATTTGCTATATTTTTAGTGTACTATATAACTATACTCCATCAACTCAGATTTTATTAACATAGGATTTGTCCAGAGCTTGACCAACTAAGATTGGTGACAGTCCTCCTCCTCACCCTTTTCTCAACCTCTCTATCTCCAGGCGTAACAATTGGGGGACTTTCTCCTCGATGACCTCCTCCACGGCCTTCCTCAACTCATGGCCTAGCGCAGTGGCCAATCTAACCGTTAGGTCTTCCATGACCTCCTTCGGGACCCCTCCCAGACCTTTTTCAGGGGCGCTGACCTCTTTGAAACCCTCCTCCTTTGCCTCAAAGACGGGCTCAAAGGCCTCCGGGGGCCTCTCCTCGAATTCCTTCTCCTTTTTTTCTTGAGGAGGTGATACTGCAGCAACATGCTCCTCCACTACATCTTCCAGCTCCAACACTTCTTCTTCCTTCTCCTCCATTGCCTCTTCTAGGGGAAGGGCTCCTTCACCCTTGGCCAAGACCTCACGCACCTTACTGACGGCGGCATTGGTCTCAAAGGGCTTTACGATAAAGCCATCCGCTCCCACTCGGCGGCTCTCATCCTCATCAAAATCATCTAAGATTCCGATCAACAACAGGACAGGAATGTTTTTTAGGAGGGGATCCTTCTTCACTTCCTCACATACCTCAAATCCATTCTTCAGGGGCATGTTTATGTCAGCAATGATCAGGTCTAGTTTATCCTTTCTCGCCTTGTCCAAGGTCTCCTCGCCGTTGTTGGCAAAGGTGAAGGCAAACTCGGGGGGGAAGGTCCTCTCGAAGACCTTTTGAATGATGATGCTATCATCCGCAATAAGGACTCTCGTTGCCATTTTCCGCTCCTTCTTTTTTTGTCTATTTGCTTTTCTTTTTATCTAAAATATCGAAAATTTAAACATAAATAATTAGTGATGTCAATAAGTTATCCTTCCACAAATCGCCAACATAAAAAAGTAGAAGGAGGAACACTGCCCATATTTCTAACCGCAAATATTGAAAATATCATTTTGATACCTCAATACTCAACCTTCGTTCTGAACTGCAATGAGGCCATGTCCGAAGAGCACCAAGGATGGTTTTACTCCCATTTTCCGTTAACACGCACAATTCTAACTCTTAGGCAAAAGATAGTTTTAAGTAGTGGTCCCGTGTAGAGCTCTTCTGATGACATTCCCTCCCTCAAGGATCTCTTTACATCCAAGGGGACTATGCTAAACTTGCCCCATCGGCATGGTATTGATGGATTATTTGCCGCAATTACTTAGAAAACACCTTTTCTAAGTAAACTCCCAAAAAGGAATTTTCTCTTTGGGGAGTTTGAGGGGTGTAACCCCTCAACGTGAGGCTGAATTAAAGAATAAGTTATTTTCATCGTTCAAGGATGACAAGACCGTCATGAAAAATTATTGTGAGAAGAGGAAAGGAGGCAAGAATGAAATCCCATCGTAAAAAACTCTGGTTTAACACCCCTACGAGGGTTGCCTTCATCAACATAACTAAAGACGTACGCAAGGCGGTGAGAGAGAGCGGAGTAAAAGAAGGCCTTTGCCTTATCAACGCCATGCATATCACTGCCAGTGTCTTTATCAACGATGACGAATCAGGGCTCCACCAGGACTACAAAGACTGGCTGGAGGAGTTAGCTCCTCATGAGCCTATCTCCCATTACCGCCACAATCGCACTGGAGAAGACAACGGTGACGCCCACCTGAAACGCCAAATCATGGGACGTGAAGTAATCGTGGCCATCACCAAGGGGGACCTTGATTTTGGTCCATGGGAGCAGATCTTCTACGGTGAGTTCGACGGCCGACGCAAAAAGCGCGTGCTGATAAAGATCATAGGAGAATAAAAGAGCAAAATATGCAAATAAAAGTGCTTCCTTAACAGATGATGATGTGAATTGTCCAACGATATAGAAATATTGGGAAGCTATATAGTATTCCTCAATGTCACCATCAAACCCCCATCTCCCCATGGCGCCCCCACAACTGGCTGTGTTCACCATAGTAGACTAGGTCGTTGACAAATTTTGTGCATTTAGTTATAGTTTCTTATAAATATCATCCAAAAATTTTTAATAGGTAAAATCGCTCATGCCGAAAAAGATCTTGGTCAATGCCTCCTATCCAGAAGAGGTCCGGGTAGCGGTTGTAGAAGAGGGGGTATTGACCGACTTTAGCATTGAAACCTCCACCAAAGAGAATATAAAGGGAAATATCTACAAGGGAACCATTACCAAGATTGAACCCAGCTTTCAGGCCGCTTTTGTCAATTATGGGGGAGTGAAGAACGGGTTCCTCCCCTGTGATGAGATCCATCCCGACTTCTGGATCCGCAAGGACTTCCCCCCAGACAAAAGGCCAAAGATCCAGGACATCCTGAGGAGGAAACAAGAGGTCTTAGTCCAGGTCACCAGGGAGGGGATGGGGAACAAGGGGGCAGCCCTTACCACCTATCTATCGCTGCCCGGAAGATATCTGGTCCTCATGCCCGGCAGCAACAGCAGCGGGGTGTCGCGCAAGATTGAGGATGAGGCCCAACGCAAGAGGTTGAAGGAAATCGTGCGCCAATTTGATCTGCCCGAGGGGATGGGCTTCATCGTGCGCACGGCCGGGATGAACCGAAGTAAAAAGGAGTTGTTGACCGACTTCGGGTATTTCATGCGCCTCTGGGAGAACATCAAGACTCGCAACAAGGAACTCCCCACTCCCTCTTTGATCTATCACGAGAGCGATGTGGTGGTGAAGTCCATCCGGGAGTATTTCTCCCCGGAGGTAAAAGAGGTGATCATAGATGAGGAGGAGGCCTATAAAAGGGCCAAGGAGTTCTTTAAAGAAATCATGCCCAAGTATCGCCGCAGGGTCAAGCTATATCAAGATGAACAGCCCCTCTTTTCACGTTTCCAAGTTGAGCAACAGATAGAACATATCTATTCCCGTGTGGTTCCTCTAAAGTCCGGGGGGAGGATATGTATTGATATTGCTGAGGCCTTGGTAGCCATAGATGTGAACTCTGGTCGTGTACCCCAGGCCAAGGATATCGAAGAAGCCGCCCTGATCACCAACCTAGAGGCAGCTGAGGAGATCGCCCGTCAGATGCGGCTCCGGGACATCGGAGGGTTGATCGTCATCGACTTCATCGACATGAGATCTTCCCAGCACAACCGTGAGGTAGAGAGGAGGTTGCGCAACACATTCAAGAAGGATAGGGCCAAGGTGGATTTGTCGCGGATATCCAAATTTGGGATCTTGGAGCTATCCCGCCAACGCCTTAAGCCTTCCCTCAGCGAAGGGGTCTACCTCACCTGTCAGTATTGCCAGGGACGGGGAAGGGTCAGGTCTCCTTACTCTATGGCCCTGACCGTCCTTAGAAAGATACAGGAGAGAGTGATCCAAGATGACCTCCAGATGATCAGGGGGACCCTTCACAAGACGGTCGCTGAGTACCTCTTAAATTATAAGAGGGATGACCTCAACGCCATCGAGAGGAAATATGGGCTGCAGATCGTCATCATCGGGCAGGAGGACATGTCAGCGGAGGAGTTCCAGCTTGACTTTATAAAGGCGGAAAAGTCCCCAGTTGCCCTCATGGAGAAAGAGGACGAAAGTGAAAAAGAGGAGAAAGAGAGGCCATGGTACAAGAAATTGCTGCCCATCTAAAGGGCGAAAAGAGGGCTTGACAACAAGGAGATGGTAATCTAAAATTATAAATTTGACTAATAAAATTTAACGGATGGGAGATGTTTGAAAGCCTCACTGAGAGGTTAAATCAGGTCTTCAAAAAGCTGAGGGGCCGGGGCAAGCTGACGGAAAAAGAGATCAGGGAGTCCTTACGAGAGGTGCGCCTCGCCCTCTTGGAGGCGGATGTCAACTATAAGGTGGTGAAGGACTTTATCAAGGGGGTAGAAGAGAGGGCCGCAGGACAAGAGGTGATGGAAAGCCTCACCCCTGCTCAACAGGTTATAAAGATCGTCCATGAGGAGCTGATTAAATTGATGGGTGGGGGGGAGGACAATAGCCTAAGGTTAGAGGGTGCTGCCCCCATCTCCATCATGTTGGTGGGGCTCCAAGGTTCAGGCAAAACCACCACGGCGGGCAAGATGGCCGGATATCTGTGGGGAAGAAAGAAAAAACCCTATCTAGTCCCTGCTGACCCCTATCGGCCAGCGGCTATAGAACAATTGAGGAAACTGGGGGAAACTTTAGGGATCGACTGTTATACCCCTAGGCCTGGGGATGACCCATTGCAAACCGTGGACAAGGCCAGAAAGCAGGCCGAAACCCAAGGCCTTGACGCCGTCATCCTTGATACTGCCGGCCGTCTCCATATCAATGAAGAGTTGATGGAGGAACTGAGTAAAATAAAAAAGTTATTGGACCCTCAGGAGATACTCCTCGTGGCCGATGCCATGACCGGGCAGGATGCGGTCAATGTAGCCAAGGGATTCGACGATGCCTTGGGGATAACGGGGGTCATTCTGACGAAAATGGACGGAGATGCCCGGGGAGGAGCCGCCTTGTCCATAAAGGCGGTTACTCAAAGGCCAATAAAGTTCGTCGGCATTGGGGAAAAGCTGGACGCCTGGGAGACCTTTCACCCGGATAGGATGGCCTCCAGGATATTAGGAATGGGCGATGTCCTCTCTCTGATAGAGAAGGCGCAGGCGGCCTTTGACGAGCGCCAGGCCGAGACCTTGGAGAGGAAATTGAGGAGGGATGAGTTCACCTTGGAGGACTTCCGGGATCAGCTGCACCAGATCAGGAAGATGGGTCCCCTGGAGGATCTTTTGGGGATGATCCCAGGATTGGGCAAGATTAAGGGAGTCAAGGCGTTCCGTCCAGATGAGAGGCAACTACTGCGTCTAGAGGCCATCATCAACTCCATGACCAAGGAGGAGAGGAGAAATCACCACATCATCAGCGGGAGCAGGAGGCTTCGCATCTCCAAGGGAAGCGGAACCAAGGTTCAGGATGTCAATAGGCTCTTAAAGCAGTTTGCGATGACGAAAAAGATGATTAAGCAGTTAAACAGAAAGGGAGGAAAAGGGCCTTTTCCTAAGATTCTCCCCTTCTGATTTTTCCCTTTGTCTATGAGCTGAAAATCTCTAAACTGAGAAAGGAGGTGAAAGCAGGGAGATGGCGGTGAAGATCAGGCTGGCGCGGTTTGGGTCCAAGAAGAAACCCTTTTATCGTATCATCGTGAGTGATGCCCGGGCCCCAAGGGATGGGAGGTTCATCGAGAGGGTCGGCACTTACGACCCCAAACAAGATCCACCTAGCATCCACGTCGATAAGGATAGGGTAATGAAGTGGCTTTTGGAAGGGGCACAGCCTACTCCCACGGTAGCCCAGTTGCTGAAGCGGGTGGGGATCAACGCAATCGCCAAGAAGGCAGTGTAGATCTAAATGGGTGGCCTAACTGGTTGAATCACAAAAGGAGGTCGGAAAATGAAGGAGCTAATTGAGTATATTGCAAAGTCATTGGTGGACAATCCCGATGAAGTGAAAGTGACTGAGATTGAAGGTGAGAGGACATCCGTAATTGAGCTTTCTGTGGCCAAGGAGGACTTGGGAAAGGTCATAGGCAAACAGGGGAGAACAGCCAGGGCCATTCGGACCATTTTGAGCGCTGCCTCCACCAAGAACAATAAACGGTCCGTCCTTGAGATCATAGAGTAGCCAGAAGGCTGTGGGAGAAGACCTCATTGTCATTGGAAGGGTCGCCAGGCCTCATGGCGTGAAAGGGGAGATCAGAATTGAGTACTTCAATCCTGAAGATCCCCATTTTTTCTCCCGGTATCAGA
>JAFDHG010000074.1:11028-19732 GCA_019308925.1 Deltaproteobacteria bacterium | reverse complement strand
ATCGTGAAGGTTGAGTGGCCCCATCCTGGCAACTCTCATAGTATAGCGTTCACCACGATGAAGACCCTATAGAGGAGAGGGGATAATGGCCTGGGGTGAAAGAGGCGTTACCTTGATTGAGTTGCTGATAGCCATGGTGATCTCCGCCCTCTTGGTGGCGGCCATGTACTCCTTTTTTATGGTCCAGCAGAGGACCTATGCTGTACAGGACAACGTGGCTGATATGCAGCAGAACGCCCGCATGTCCCTGATCACCTTGGTGAAGAATGTCAGGATGGCGGGCTATGGCGTGCCCAATAGTTGCGCCCTGGTACCTGTGAACAGCTCCACTGGACCGGACGGGATATTTGTGAGCGACCACACTGTCATCCAGACCTTGCCTGATTCGGATATCTTCTTTGCCGAGCTCAATGCTGATGTCAGCTCAGGTGCTACCTCTATTACAGTGACCACAACTGACATTGACGGGGATGGAAATGACGATTTTTTTGCCACTAAGGCCCTGATCATCAGTGATGGCACTAATACCGAGGGGATGATGATCTCCACCAATTACGCCACAGGGAATCTCACCATACCCTTTGCCAGCGGCTATTCTCTCCAGCACAATTACTCAGCAGCGGATACACGGGTGGTCCCGGCCATCCTTTACAATGTGCAGAGCAATGAGCTGCGCGAAAACAATCAACCTTTGGCCCTCAATGTCGAGGACCTCCAGATATCCTATCAAGATGATGGTGGGCAATGGTACTGCCATGATGCCGCACACACTAGCCCTCCTACCAGTATCTCCTCGATCCGGGTGGTGGAGGTAAATGTGGTGGCCCGGACCAATGTGCAGGATGCCGTCGTGCAGGATGCTGCTGCTCAGGCCCAATTCAACCAACCCCCGTTAGAAGATCATACAACCACCCTCAATGGTCCGGACGGTTTCAGGAGGAGGGTCTTAACCACAAGGGCCCATGTGCGCAACCTGGGTCTATAAGGAGGGGATTACATGTCATTGCCTATGGTATTACAAAGGTTAAGGGCGAAACAGGGCACTGCCCTGATCATTGCCCTGCTTGTTCTTATTGTGCTCACCCTTATCGGGGTATATGCGGTCTTTACCTCTACTGTGGAGACGAGGATTGTGGGGAACGAGAGGCTTTTGGAGGACGCCTTCTACGCTGCTGATGGGGGGACAGACTACGGTCGCAGGATAATCGAGTTGATCCTCAACAACAAGAGCCTCCCCGGAGGTGCTACCCCGCACTCTGATGATTATCTTGGTGTTAGCTTACAGGATGAGGTGACAGGATTTGACCCTAATTGGGAAAATACTTATATAGCCGATGATGTATGTGATCACAGATCCCCATGGGTTGCCTCTACCATTGGCAACTGCAATATGACGATCCATGTCGATCGGATCAAGAGGGAACGCATCCCTGGATCGAGTGCCGAGTACGGCAGGGGTCAAGGGGAGACTAAGTGGATTTTATACTACCAGATAGACTCCACATCTACGGGTACGGCTAGCTCCCAGTCCAGGGTGAAGACCACCTACCGCCGGGTCGTTCACTAAGAGGGAGGTAGGAAATGGATTATTTAACCTTAAATAAGGAGATGATGAGTTGATGACGAGGCTTAAGCTGATCATACCGTGTCTGTTGGCCTTCGTGCTGATATTCTCCCTTATCGGCCTTGCCCAGGAGAAAGTGGTGATCACAAAACTCTATAAGATGGAGGGTAATTTACGGGCCATCGATCTGACAGAGGGTTGGGCCTTGATCAAAGGGCTTCGCTGGGATCTGGCAGAAGATTTTAAGACAGAGGACTTTTATTTTGGTGGGAAAACTAGGGTTGAATTTAGCCGACCTATACGGGTCATTTTCTTTGTCCGTTGCGCAGAGGTAACTGATCAAGATGTAAACATGGGGCAGAGTAAAAGGGTTAAGAAGATAACCAGGTTGGATCTGATCAAGGAGTTAAACGAAAGGGGTGCAAGGTCTATTACATAGAGCGCTCCCCCGTGTAATGGCAATTTTGTCATAGATCACGAAAATTGTGCGGGTAGGATGAGGGTAAAGCAAATTATTTAATGAGGGGGGTACTGTCATGTCACTATTTTCTGTTTTAACAAAATTTACAAGACCCCGATTTTCCCGTTCCTTTTTAGTTAAGGCGATTATTCCCCTTTTGGTGGTGTTTGTCGTCCCATCTTCCCTGGCCTTTGCCGCCCCCTGTGCCACCCCTCCCTCAGGCACAGGGGTGACAGTGCTGCCCAATGTCCTGGTCATACTCGACAACTCCGGCAGTATGAAGGAAGATGCCTACAAAGAACCCTACGATAGAAATAAGTCCTATAAGGGGTTCTTTGATCCCACAAAGCGATACAATTATAGCTCTTCGGGGAAATATTTTTATGAATCTGAATCTGGTAGTGGTGATTGGAGTGGCAATTTCCTCAACTGGTGCTGCATGACGAGGGTTGATATGGCGAAGTATGTCCTTATCGGGGGGGCGCGAAGGACCGAGGGGAGCAACACATATCTGTTTCTCAATGTAGAAACCTATGGAGGTAGTTATGATAATTACTATAATGATAATACTACGCCTTATCAGACCCCTTTCCATGGCCAGGGAAACCATCTCTATCAGACAGTGGACGCCGCATCAGGTGGCACCTGCGGTCTGTTGAAGGTCTATCGGGGTTGGTCGTGCAAGGGAACATATAACGTTCGGGTGAAGATTCCGGATGGCTTTGAGCCCACAGGGCTCCTTCACGATCTGGAAGGAGATGTGCGGCTTGGGTTGATGTATTTTAACATCGACCCAACGGATACAAATATAGTAGACGGCGGTCACATCACTAAGTATGTCAAGAAACTCGATTCCACGCAGTTGAATGAGCTGGTGGCCGATCTCAGTCGCAACTACGTGCACCCAAGCAGTTGGAACACATATAACTGTACTGACGCTACCTGTGAGAAAAGCAGCTGGACTCCCTTGACAGAGAGCCTCTATGAGGGGATCAGGTATTTCCAGCAGGAATCCCCCTACTATTACAGCAGTGATTATACGGTAGCTGATGGCTCACACCCGGAGAGGGACCCCCTCTATAATGAAGACTACCAGAATAAGATTTGGTGCGCCAAAAACTACATAGTACTGCTCACCGACGGAGAAACGACCCAGGATCTGAAAATACCCTCATGGCTGCGGGATTATGATGGGGATGGGTGTGACCCTAAACCAGGTGCTGGCTGTGGTTATGACTATGACTGGACTGATCCCTGTGTATACCCCTTTAATTGCGGGGATACAAGCTGCGGTGACAAATCCTGTAATTGGCCTGATCCCACCAGTTGCTACTCTAAGAAGCATGGTTCCTGTGGCTCCGCCTACCTGGACGATGTTGCCTACTATGCCCATACACAAGACCTCCGGTCAGATCTTCCAAACGACCAGACGATCGCCTTTTACAGCGTCTATATGTTTGGTAGTGTAGGCGTTGGGGATACGTTGTTACATAAAGCGGCCGAGAAGGGGGGAGGGGACTATTACCTAGCGGAAGATGCTGATGAGATAGCCACCGCCCTCGAGAACATCTTTGAAGATATTGTGCACAGTGCGGCATCCGCCTCCTCTGTGGCCGTTACCTCTGAGACCACCTCGAGCGCCAGGAGGATCTTTATCCCCTACTATAAACATCCGGAGCAGTATCTGTGGTGGGGGAACATCCGGGCATTCAATCTGGATGCTGATGGAAACATCCTCAACGCCAATGGAGACCCAGCTCAGGATACGGATGACGATGGGATTTATGACAATCCTGTCTGGGATGGTGCCGTCAAGGTGGCCGAGAAGGCAGTTAGTGATTCCCGGAACATTTCCACCTTTATCTCTGGCAGCAAGGTCCCCTTTGACACTGACCATGCCACTACCATTGGGAAGTACTTTGACGTCGATTTTAATAATAATGGTACATATGATGAAAGTACAGAGGTCAGCGCCCTGATCTCCTACATCAGGGGTAATGACAATCCCCCTGGAGGGTTCAACCTCAGGAGTAGGTATTGGGAGGATGATGGGCGATATTACTATTTGGGGGATATCATCCATGCTCGCCCCATCTTTACCGGGAAACCCTCTGCCCGCTTTGATCTGATCTACGGGGATAGCACATACTGGGACTTCTACTGGGCAAACACTACCCGTGATGAGGTCGTATTTACCGGGGCCAATGACGGGATGCTCCATGCCTTTGATGCCAGCACTGGAGAGGAACTCTGGGCCTATATTCCCTATAATCTGTTGCCTCATCTGAAGTGGCTCGCCGATACCAACTATTGCCATTGCTTCTACGTCGATTTGAGCAGCAGGATCTGGGAGATGAAGCTGGGTACTGATTGGAAGTTCATCCTGCTGGGGGGAATGAGGCTAGGAGGGACCCCTGTCCACGTGGATACCGATGATGACGGCACAGCAGATACCTGGTTGAGGTCGGCATACTTCGCCCTGGATATCACCAATCCGAGCAGTCCTCCTGCAGTGAAGTGGGAGATCAATGATGAGCGGTTTGGCTATACAACCTCTAAGCCCATTGCGGTAAAGGTGGAGAACAACTGGTACGTGGTCTTTGGCTCCGGCCCCAAGACAAGGGATGGTGAGGGAAATTCCACTGCAGATGGTTACTCTGATACAAATGGCTATATCTTCGTTGTCAATCCCAGTAATGGGAACATTGTGAGGACTATTTCTTTGGGTACTAGGGGTGCCAACAACTTCTTCGGCTCGCCTGTGGCCGTGGACTATGACCTCGATTACAGTGTGGACGTGATCTACATCGGCGATGCCAAGGGAAACCTGTGGCGCATCAAGACCTTTACAGGATCCGGCGAAAGTAAGAGCTATTCTCAACCTTCGAGTTGGATTATCGATGTGGCTGGCCTAGATCCCGGTGCAACTAATCCAGAACCGCTGCTTGCCCTCAGCCCAACCAATGCTGATCAACCCATACTGATGAAGCCCATGGTCTCTCTGGATGATGGTGGCCGTTTATGGATCTATGTGGGTACTGGAAGGTACTTGTGTTACAATGATAATGTATGCTGCGATGAGGGCGTTGTCTGTCCTCCAGGTGTTGTGGGTGGTTCATGCCCCAGCGGGAACGGATGCTCGATAACAGAGACCATCAACGGCAGCGGTGAAGACAGAAGCAAGTTTATGGCCGTGGGGGTCTATGATCGATATTGGGATGATACTCAAGGGTATATCCTGGCAAACAGCACCATTACCCTATCCAATCTGGATCACCGGGTCATCATCTCGGGGCAGGTTACAGGTAATGAAAGTCTCACCGGTTATGCTATCGTGCATGAAAATTATCCAAGTCAGGATATAGCCACCACTGTAGAAGGGAAAGGCTGGTATTTCCACCTCGTGGAGGATAGGGAGAGGTGCCTGGGAGACTTTTTGGTCTACCGGGAGGTAGTCTTCTTCCTCACCTATAAACCATCCAATGATCCCAACGACCCTTGCACTACAGGTGGTACGTCCAGAGTATACGGTGTATATTACACCAGCGGCACCTCTACCATAACTCCCCTCTTCGATCTCACCGGAGAGGGAACCATCGATCAGGGCGATACAGTGATCACCGCCAACAGGGCGGTTGGTGCCGCCATCCTCGAAATGCCGTCGGGGAAGAGTTTTGCTGGCGGCAGTCCTATAGCCCTGGGTAATATACTCTATCTTCCATTAGGGGTGACTGTAATCATTAATCCCCCTGGAAGCCCCTATGAGACAGGTATTACCTCATGGAAGGAGGTGATGGATTAGTGAAAAGGCTTAAGGTGATGATATTGTATTTAGTGGCCTTTGCACTGGTGTTTCCCCTTATTGGTCATGCCCAAGGGAAAGAAATGGCCACAAAGACCTACCACTACCAGATAAAAGGAAGACTCGAGGCCGTCGATCTGACAGAGGGATGGGCCATAATTGGGGGGCTTCAATGGGAGCTGGCAGACGACTTCCAGACAGATGACTTTCGTTTCAGCAAAGGGGAGAGGGCCGAATTTAAGCGATCGGTATGGGTTATTTTCTTCGTCCGTTGCACAGAGGCCGTTCAAAGTGAAAACGCTGAGAAAGGTGAGGGAATTGAGAGAATAAGAGGATTGGATTTGATTAAGAAGATCAACGAAATGGGGTGTAAGATCTACAATATAGAGCGCTTGCCCATGTAATGGCAATATTATCGTAGATAATAGAACCTTATAACACGCTTCGGTGAGGCGGGTTTTTTGTCCTGACATTTTTTGTCATTTCTAGGGACAAATTGAGCCATTCATTCCTTTTGGTATTCTACCTCCATCCTTCCATATAGCCAACTTCCCTTTAAAATTAACAAATTAGAAATATGATATTTCAGAAGATTGTGGCATCCAATATGCATTTTAATTACATGAGGTCTCGGAAGAAGGATTTACGTTTGGCTGAAAGGGAGGAGAGACGATGGGGCAGAATGAGCAAAAATATAAAGTCATCTTCCTGGGACCAGCGGCCAAGAATTTTGGCCTGGTGGATAAATTGGTGAATAACCTGCAGGCATACTTTCAGCTCTCTGCTCAGAACGTTACCAAGATGATGAGATTGGCGCCCATAACAGTAAAAAACGGGATCGACCTGAAAAAGGCCCAGAGGTACAAGACCGTTTTGGAGGATATCGGGGCCAAGGTAAGAATAGAGCCGATAGATGGTGTTCGTACCCAGGGTGAAAGTACACCATAAGTAATTACATAAACGATTTTTCCCTCCTTCTCACCCCCTATAGAGGGAGGGATGGAAGGCAGTCATCCCTCCCTCCCTTTTTTTCTTGGAACTTTCCCAATTTAGTTGGTGGAATTGACAGGATTCAAGGGTTCAAGATGAATCCTTGAACCCCTTTTTAACTACATACCTTCATCTCCGTCTATTGTGATGCCGTATTTTTTTAGCTTTGAGTGAATCGTCTTGTAGTCGATTTGAAGCAGTCGAGCTGCCTTGGCCTTATTGCCTCCTGTCTTACGCAGCGTCCGGAGCAGGACATCCCGTTCGACGGCAATGGTGCTGCGGCGCACAATTTCCTTGAGGGAGAGATTGTTGAAGGGCATCCCCTGAACTTCCGGGGTGAAAGCCAAATCAGGCACACTCACATCCTTTAAATTGAGGTGCTCTTCGGTGATCATCTCATCGGCCAGGAGTACTGCCCGACGTATGACGGATCGAAGCTGTCGGACATTCCCAGGCCAATTAAAAGCGAGCAAGGCCTCGAGGGCAGATTCCGAAAACCCCCTCACACTCTTTTTCAATTCCATATTTGTGATATCCAGAAACCGGTTGGCCTGATAGAGGATATCATCCTTACGTTCCTGAAGTGGCGGAATCCGGATGATGAACTCGTTTAACCGATAAAAGAGGTCACGGCGAAAAGAGCCTGCTGCAACTGCGACTTCGAGGTCCTTGTTGCTGGCGACCAAGAGGCGGACATCGACGTTCACAGGCTTGGTACCCCCCACACGGTAGAGCGTTTTCTCCTGAAGCACGCGCAAGAGTTTCACCTGGGAACTTAAAGGCATATTTAAAATCTCGTCCAGGAATAGGGTTCCTTCTTCTGCCGTTTCAAATTTGCCAGGTTTTTGATGATCCGCACCCGTAAAGGCCCCTTTTTCGTGGCCGAACAACTCACTCTCCAAAAGCGTTTCTGGAATTGCCCCGCAATCCACAGGGACAAAAGGGCCTCTTGATCGAGAACTAGCGTGATGGATGGCCCGGGCGATAAGCTCTTTTCCTGTTCCGGTTTGTCCCAGGATGACCACGCTAAAAGTTGATTTCGCCACGCGGTTGACTTCGGAAATGAGCCGGCCAATTGCATCGCTTGGTCCCATCAGTTCCCGGAGGGGGGGGATCATCATATGTTGAATCTGCAAAGATAGGTTGTCCATCATCTTTTATACCTCTCATCTGTGGAAGTAATTCTATGGTAGTAATTCCATAGACTTATGGTGCAAAATCCATTCCTTATTGCACCCTTTTGGCGAAGCCAGGATTATTAGCTGAAAGGGACTAAAAACATAATAAATACGCTGTGTTACAGGGTGTTAAATAATGAAAAATACAGAGGATGTTGGCATAAAATATGCTGGTCATATTGTAAAGAGTTTTGAGGACTATAGGGACAAAAAAGGGCATATATAGGGACAAAAAAGGGCATATTCGTTCCTTAGTACACCCTTTTAGGAAGTTGGCATTATTAATTAAATGGAACAAAAAGATAATAAATACGCTGTGATAAAAGGTGTTAAAATATACAAGGGATGCTGGCATAAAACATGCTGGTTATATTGTAAAGAGTTTTGAGGACTATGGGGACAAAAAAGGGCATATTTATTTCTAAAAAGGGGTTTACAGTCCTTGAGCTTGCCATAGTCCTGACCATCATTGCGATCATGGCCTTGATGGTGAGCCCTAATATGGGCGAATGGGCGGCTCGGTACCGGATCAAGGGGGGAACTAGTGATTTGGCGGATACCATCCAGTTGGCCAGGCTAAAGGCAGTCAGCGATGGAGTGGAATATAGGATTCAGTTGGATCTCGATAATGAGACCTTTGTGCTGCAGAGGGGACCCTCGTGGAGCCAAGAGGGATCAGTGATCACCCTTCACAGGGGAGTGGAGATAGA